>JAUXSI010000019.1 GCA_030679985.1 Candidatus Moraniibacteriota bacterium
GACACCATCTCTGGTTATCTGCCAATCACTCCGAACACCCCGGAGATCTGGACCATCGACCAAGCCACCGCGGCTTGGGGCGCCCGCCTCAAATCCACCTCCACCGATCCCGACACCGACCTCTGGGGGACCAGTGACGGCTACGCCGGCAAATGGCTCAATGTTTCCACTGCCGCCTACCAGATCATCGTCCGCTCCACCGAAACCCTTCAGACCGGTTCCGATCAGATCATCCAATTCGGTTCCGAGATCGGTTCCAACAAATTCCAACCCACCGGCACCTATACTGGTAGCGTAGTGATGACGGCGACGACGTTGTAGAGAGTGGAAGTATCGGTTTTTCTATTAAGCATATGGCGCTGTTTTCCAAACGGCGCTTTTGTTTGAAATGGCCATATGGCGGCAGTCCGTTGAAAAGTCCCAAAATGGCCAGTGTTTACTTTTCGGAGGCTAGATATTATACTGTAGACAGGGTATTTTCCATAAATAACAATTATAAACATTAAACGATAATCCGATGTCAGAAGTTTTAGAAAGTCTTTTTGGTTCGAGGGAGAGAGCGAGTTTACTCAGATTTTTTTTGCAAAATCCTGATCAAGAATACACTTATGCGGAAATCGTGCGCCGGAATATGCTGCGGGGTAGCGTGAAGGGGGAAGTCGAGAAGCTTAAAAAAATCAAATTTATTTCGCGTCACGTCCATAGGGGTAAAATTTCCTATGTTTTGAACCAGGATTTCAGTTTTTATCCGGAGTTGAAAAATCTTATTTCAAAGTCGAACATTTATCCGCAATGCAAGAGTCTGGCTAATGTAGGAAAAATCGGAAACATCAAATTGGCGGCTATTAGCGGGGTATTTATCAATTACCAGAAAGGCAAGGCCGATATGATCATCGTCGGCGACGACATCCGGCGCGCCAAATTGAAAAATCTGATGTCGAGCTTGGAGGCTGAAATCGGGAAAGAAATAGATTTCGTGCTGATGAGCGGGGAAGAGTTTAAATACCGTCTGAATATGCTGGATAAGTTCATCCTGGAATTCTTGGAAGGTCCGCATGAAGAACTGGTCAATAAAATCCCGGGACTCAAACATTTTATCGCTAAAAGAAAAGCATAATGGCTTATATTTTTTTAATAGTATTCGTATTGGTAGCCGCGGCTTTTTTCGTGTGGCTTGCCGGATTTTTCAGGCAGACCCAAGGCAATCGGGGAAGTGAAGTGGCAGTGATAGTCGAACGGCTGAGGATGTTGTCCGAGCAAAATGATGATTTGCGGAATATGGTCGATCGGAAATTGTCGGAAACGCATCGTACGACGCAAGCTCAAATCAATCAGACGATCCAGACCGTGCAGGGGATCAGCGGCCAATCGCACAAACTGATAACCGACGTGACGGAAAAATTGACCAAACTGGACGAGACCAATAAACAAGTGGTCAATTTTTCGGCCCAGCTCCAGAATTTGCAGGATATCTTGAAAAATCCCAAGCAGAGAGGCGTTCTGGGGGAATATTTTCTGGAAGAAACCTTGAAGAATGTTTTGCCGCCGAATTCTTACCAGATGCAATATGATTTTTCCGACGGAGTGATTGTGGACGCGGTGGTTTTCGTCAAGGACAAAGTCGTGCCGGTCGATTCGAAATTTTCCCTGGAGAATTATGAACGTATCTTGAATGCGACGGATATGAAAGAAAAAATTGATTTGGAAAAGATATTCAAACAGGATTTGAAAAACAGGATCGATGAGACTTCAAAATACATAAAGCCGGAAGAAGGCACGATGGACTTCGCTTTTATGTTCATTCCGTCCGAAGCGATTTATTATGATTTGCTTATCAATAAGGTGGGCGCGGTCAAAGTCAATACGCGCGACCTGGTGGAATATGCTTTCCGTGACAAGAAAGTCATCATCGTTTCCCCGACTTCCTTCCTGGCCTATTTGCAGACGGTCCTGCAGGGATTGCGGGCTTTCCAAATCGAAGAGAGCGCCAAAGAGATCAGGGTGAACGTGGAAAAGCTCGGAAAACACATCGTGGCTTTTGAGGAATATATGAAAAAAGTGCAAGGAAGTCTCGGGACGACAGTTAATCATTTTAATACTGCCTATAAGGAGCTTGGAAAAATTGATAAGGATGTTTCCAGAATCACCGAAGTGGAAAAAAGCATCGAACCGATCATGTTGGACAAACCAAGCGCAGAATAACGTTGTGGGGAAAATAAGATTAAAAAATATCGGACCTTGGACGAATCGGGGTCCGCGAGCCGCGATCAAGTCTTTTTTTGCGCAGGAGTATTTTAAGAGCCACATAGCCATCTGGCTTTTAATTTTAAGTTTGACAGCCAATCTTATCAATTGGGTCATCCTGAAAATATGGATCCAACCGGTTGATTTTCCCATCATCCTGCATTACAACGTTTATTTCGGAGTCGATTTGGTGGGTGATTATCGTCAGGTCTATAGTCTGCCTTTGATCGGGTTCATCCTGCTCATCATCAATTCCGCCCTTTCGATTTATTTTTACGGGCAGAAAGAGCGGATCGCCAGCTATATCCTGCTGATGGCCGTCCTGATGATCCAACTGAGCCTGATTGTCGCGTCCGCCAGCGTCATCCTGATTAACTATTAAATTTGCGGAGTTAGGAAATGTTGAAATATTTATTGCCATTCATTACCGCTTTCGTTCTTACCGTATCGCTCGTAGCGGTACTCAAATTTATCGCAAAAAAAATAAGCTGGACCGCGCGGAGCTCATCCCGGCATATCCACCAAAGCGAGTCTTACCGGATCGGCGGCATAGCGATGATAATCGCGTTCAATCTGGCTATCTGGCTTAACCAAGATCTTTTTATTACGGCACAATTGTACGGAGTCATGGCCGCCTCCCTGGTCGTTCTGGCAGTGGGTGTGTGGGATGATCTGCGCGAGGTTTTTTGGAAGACGCAACTTTTTTACCAGGTGGCTGTCGCGATCCTGGTGTTCATACTCGGTTTACGGATATATGACGTCACCAATCCGTTGACCGGAGGCGTCCTGCATTTTGACGCCGGATCTTTCGGCGTCATCTTTTCCATTTTCCTGGTCGTGCTTTGGATCGTGGTGATGATCAATGCTATGAACTGGTTGGACGGTATTGATGGCCTTTCCGGAGGGATCTCCTTTATCTGTGCGATCACCATATTCGTTCTGAGCTTGCAGCCGGAAGTCAACCAGCCGCCGGTCGCCATATTGGCGATAATCCTGTCGGGAGCGATCCTAGGTTTCGTATTTTTCAATTTCCATCCCTCTCTCGTGCTTGCCGGCACCTCCGGTTCGATGTTTATGGGATTCGCTTTGGCGGCTTTGGCTATTTTTGCCGGAACTAAGATCGCGACCGCTATCCTGGTGTTGTCATTGCCGATCATCGATTTTGTTTGGGTGATAGGCGAACGGATCCGCAATAAGAAATCGGTTTTTATGGCGGATAAAAACCATCTGCACCATAAATTATTGGAACTGGGTTGGTCCCAGCGCAAGATTACCTTACATTTTTATGGCGTGACCGTACTGATCGCGATCGTGGCGCTCAATACGCGAGCTATCGGCAAAAGCATAACCTTGGCCGTCACATCCGCCATAATGGTGTTTGCCATAATTTTCATAAACAAGAAGCTGGCCCATAAAAAACAGATTGATGAAAAAAATAATGATAGCGGCCGGCCTGCTGGCGCTGGCGGGGGGATCGTCGATCCTTCGGATGCATCCTGAAGAAAATAGGCCGAAAAAAAACATATCAGCCTTCGGCAATCCGGTGGCGGAAATACGGCTTGCGGGCAGGGATTTTTCGGCTGAAACGGTGTCGAGTGAGGAAAAAAGAAAAATAGGCTTGTCCGGTCGCAAGGAAATGTGCCGCGACTGTGCGATGTTGTTTGTTTTTCCGGAACCGGTCCGACCTGCTTTTTGGATGAAAGATATGCGGTTTGATCTTGACGTGGTCTGGATATCCGGCACGTCGGTCAAGGCTATCGAAAAAAATGTGCCTTTCGCGCGCGGTGAGCGCGAAGTGATCAAATCGAATATTCCGATTGACAAGGTTTTGGAGCTCAACGCGGGAACAAGCGATGAAATCGGACTGAAAGTCGGCGATGAAATCGGTTTTTAGGGCGGACATCTTTCCAAATGCAAAACCCCTCGAAATCAATCGAGGGGTTTTGCTATCAGAAAGTAATATTATACTTGACTGGATAAAGGAACAGAGTATTTTTTAGTCGTCTCTTGAAAAATTTATGACAGTGACGGAACTCGAACGGCATATTTGTGCAGGTTCTGAAGCTGTTTTTCATTCAGGTTCTTCGACTTTGAGATCGCGTCCTGGATCAGGCTTTTGGAAAATTCCACTGAAGTTCCGACATAGATGCCTCCTTTGTGGGATACATTTTTTCTCAGATAATCTTCAATGTAAATTTTATGTTCAGGTGTCAGGGCTGAATCCGGATTTTTTTCAAGATGGTTCGCAAGCGCCCTGCGGGCCAGAACGGTCAGGCTGTCTCCCTTACCGGCGGTTTCGACGAATGTGCTCCCTGTTTCCTGGCTGGATGCGGCAGGTGCGGTCTGTTTTTCCGTCGTAACGTTTTCCGTCACGCCGTCGATGTCGGTCGTCGTTTCTTCCTGGGTCATTTCTTCCTGGGCGGTCTCCTGTCTGTCGGTTGTCGGAGCCTCGGTCCTTTTTGAATAAGAATATATTCCGCCAGCGATAGCAACCACGATCAGGATGCTGATTATGACCCGCAAGTTGTCCTGTAACCATTGCCCGGTCGTTTCCTGGGTTGTCTCGTCTTCGTTTTTGATTTCATCCTCCATATGTTTTGTCACCTTCCTTTCTATTTTTAATTATTAAAGGGCTTACGTTGAAGCTTGTTGCCCCATAAAATGGAGCATTCCGACCAAATCTCAGTCTGTCTTTGAATTTTAGCAAAGCTGGCGGGGGCGTCAACTAGACAAAGAATGGCATTTGGTGCTTAATATCGAAGGTTTCGGCGGCCTTGGCAGACGGGTTGCCCGGAGTGGAAATGGGGAGATGGAATTTTTTCCGCTGGATAATTTTCCGATGGCCTCCGCTGGCGATGCTTCACTGATCCGATCCGGAATTTTTTCCGACAGGATTATTTTTTTATCCTTCAAAAAATGCGGGTTGCAAATTTAAAACGGAAATATTTTTTCAGATGCCGCGGGAAATATTTTCCGCATGGCTTTGTAATATAAGCGCGGATGATTTATTTTTGTAAAAATTTATCTGTGGATAACTTTTTGCTATTGCAAAATAAATTATATGTTCTATAATTTATTCAGCTGAGAAATATTTTTTATTTTTTAAAAAATGTTTCTCGCAAAAAGGTCGAAACAAAAATAAATTGAATATCAGCGCGAGGCTGATCCCGCTAAGCGGGAAAATTAAAATAGAAAGGAAGGTGAAACAAAATGGCAGTAAAGAAAAAAGCAGCTAAAAAAACTGTAAAAAAAGCAGTAAAGAAGGCTGTGAAAAAAGCAGTTAAAAAAACTGTAAAAAAGGCAGTAAAGAAGGCTGTGAAAAAAGCAGCTCCAAAGAAGAAAGTAGCAGCTAAGAAAAAGAAATAGTCTTTTTCCACATAAACTGTCAACTTTTGAATAAATCCGTAAATAAATTCATTTAGGGATTTATGGGATAAAGTTGCATATCAAAAACCCGCTAACGCGCGGGTTTTTGATATGCGGAAATCAAAGCGCTATATGGCAGACGCGCCATTTTCCGGCCAAGTCTTTCCGGAATTCGATCTGGGCGCCAGGCAAATATTTTTTTATCAGCTTTGGAAGCTTGGTTTTCTGTTCCGGGCTGATTTCCAGAAAAATTTCCATTTGCGATCCATAATCCGCAATCGTTTTTTCCAGCTGTTTGAACAACCCTTCATAATGCGCGAGTCCTTCATTCGGACTGTAGAGGGCCGACTTCGGTTCGTATTTTTTTACGTTTGGCAGTGTGGCATCGTAGATTTCCCGTGAGAGATAAGGGAGGTTGGCGGTAATAATGATGGAACGCGGAACGCGGAACGCGGAACGGATTTTAATCAGCGGTTCGAGCAAGTTTCCGTGCAGAAATTTTATTTTTCCCCGAGCCGGATTGTTTTTGGCGTTTCGCTTGGCGACGCGTAGCGCTTCTTCGGATATGTCGATGCCATAGAACTTGGAATTTGAAATTTTAAAATCTGAATCCGACAGGGCTTTTACCAAGGAGATGATGATGTTGCCAGAGCCGGTGCCGATGTCGATGACGGTTTTCTGTCCGCGGTCCGCGGTTTGCAAATGTCGCAAGACATCTTCGACTAATAATTCGGTTTCAGGGCGGGGGATGAGAGTGTCGGGCGTGACTTTAAAATCGAAGCCGTAGAATTCCTTGTGGCCCAAAATATAAGCCAAGGGCTCGTGCTTGGCGCGTCTGACGACGAATGATCGGATCGCAGCCAAGCGGGCCCCTGAGAGCTCGTATTCCGGGTGCGACGCGACGAATTCCCGCGGTTTTTTGAGCGCGTGCGCGATGATCAACTCCAGATCAAGATAATCAAGTTTTTTAAGATATTCCTTGCGGATGTCGGCGATAGTTAGCATAAGGTTCGAATATTGATAATTTGCGGATAAAATAAATCTAACACAAGCTTGGCTAAGGCACAATTGGAATCCGCGCGGCTACCCAAGCGGCAGTGTCCAAAATTTTTCAATCAAAATAAAAAATCCATCGGTATGAAAAGAATGGTATTCTTTTCAGTGATGGATTTGTTGTCGGGTTTTTCGGAGGAGTTTCGTCTCAGCTAGACGGAACTCGCATGCCCCTTGAGGCCCTGGATGCCGAGGCCTTCCTCTTGCATGCCCTCCAGTATGGCATCGCGCCGGCATAACGCGAAACCTCATCCCAACGTAGGAGTATAGCACATCTTCAGACCTTTGTCAATAGCCAGGTGTTAATAACTTAAAATATGGCTTGCAATGGGCTGAAAAAGCGATTCGTAGCATAGGGCGGGTTGTGATATAATCCGGCTATAAAACATCTTTTGATTGAGTGGAAATGGGCAATGAAATCGTGGAAAAATATTTCGAGCACGCTGACTTCGCGGCTCAAGGAAAAAGGGCGCTTGCGGAAATAATCGCCAAGACGGGTTTCCAACCGGAGGGGGAGATTTTCCGCGGCCAGATATATGACGACGATAAGGTGGCCAGCCTGGTTTATAAAGGCGTTTGGCGGGACAGGCCGGCCGTGTTAAAAATCCAAGGGCTCCGGCCGGAGATCGATGAAATTGAGATGATCGGCGTGTTCAATGGCCAAAATAAAAGCTCCGCGATCAGGTTGCCGGAATTTTACGGCGGTTCAAAATGGGATGAGCGGGCCGGCTACGGCTACCTGTTTTTGGAATATGTCGATGCACCCCGGATTTATCAGACGCCTTTCGCCGACCGGAAGCAGATGGACGATTTTTGCGCTCTCTACCAGGAATATAAGACCAATTGTTTGCGTAAGCCGTTTTTTCCGAAAGAACCAAATGAACGAAGCAGTCTGGTTTTTACCGCGCAACGCGTTTCGCATTGGACCAGGATCGCGCAGACCAAGGGACATCTGACCGAAGTTGGGGTGGAAAATGTAGAAAGATTCCTATCCCTGGCCGGGCGCCATCTGCCTTCGATCAAGATGGAGTTTATGCACGGGCATCTGACCAGCGAAGATATCATCAAGCTTCCTGGCAATGGATACGTCCTGATGTCGAACCTGTTCTGGTCCTACCGGCCGGAATGCTACGATGTGGCTTTCCATCTTTGGTATGGTTTGAAAAGCTTGCGCGACCGAAATATGGCTGTCGCGCAAATCAAAGGCTATTTGCAAGACTGGCTGGAGGCGTATAAAAGAATTCCTGTCATCGCGCAAGACGCGGATTTTGCAAGGAAGTTCGATATGGTGATGGCGGAACGCTGTCTGGGTGCGCTCTTGGTCGACATCCAAAACCAGCATTACGCTGATGATCGCGAAAAATATGTCGGACATCTGACGGGGATATTCCAGGAACTGTTCGGATACTTCGCGGACAAATTGGAAATAATGTGAATCGGAAGGGTATTGGACGGATTTGTGTGGTATACTTAGAGTCAAGACTTTCCGAGCGTCCATAATTTCAATGTTTAACGGATTGCAAATATGGAAAACAAAAAATATCAAACTGAAACGTCCGGGTCCGAAGAGAAAATCGTGCGGCTTGCACCGGGAGAAAAAAACGATCCGCCAATCAAATGGATAGATTTCGGCAATGTCGAGAATTTTTTCAGCCGGAAGCTGGGCCAATTTTCCAGCTCGAAGCAGGGCGGTGATTGGGATGGGGGATATGCCGAGTGGTTGGAAAAAAACGGCAAACGGTCCGGTTCCGAAAGCGACGACGAGTACAAGCGGGAAATGCAGGAGAGGCGGGCGAAATATGAGGCTGCGCTGGTGCGGATGCGCGCAGGCGACTTCCAACCGGCCTTGGAGGAAATCGAAGAAGTCGGTTTTGAAAATATCAGTTGGAATAAGGATTTGAAAGCGTTGGAGCATTCCGGTCCGGATAACCAGTTGGAATTGCGCGCAATGGCGGTGTTTTTGACGGACGAAATCGGCAGGAAAAAGAAAACGGCGGAGCCGGCCACTACTGAGCAGGAACTTGATGGCTATTTTTCCGAATTGATCAAAACTTGGAATTTGTTGGATGATGATGACCATTCGGTTTGGCTAAGGGAGGCTGTCAGGACGAAAAACCATAAGGCATTGGCGGATCAAATCGATGTTTCCATAAGCGGCGCGACTTTCGAATTGCACCAGGTCGAGGGGCAGGATTCGAAAATGGCCAGCGAGCGCGATCTGCTGCTGGGCAGAGGTCAGACTTCGTATCTGCACCAACAACTGGCGGACCTCCGGCGCTTCAGGAAATATTTGTTTGAAAAATCCGATTAATTATAAAGCGGCGCGACTCCCAGGTATGCCAATGGCTATCCGGAATCGTGCGTGTAAAAAAATGGAAGAATTTAAAATTATTGAAGAGGGGGAAGTGGCGACGGATATGGAAGTAGCTATGAATCTGATCAAGCATATCGATAATCCGTATGTGGATGGGCAAGGAAATAGCGCGAGGGAAGTGTATGTCGAAGAAGCCAGAAATGTCTTGGACACGCTTACAAATCCGGAAGCTAAAAAGATGCTTGAGGATGCCATAAAAGAGCATTCACCGGAATCGCCGGAAAATGCGGGGGAATAAGGGATTGGAAAATAAAAAAGCTCCGCTTAGGCGGAGCTTTTTTTAGCGAAGATTATTTTTGCATTTTAAGTTTGACATCTTCTTCGATCAGCGCGTCGATGATGTCATCAAGGCCGCCCTCCAGGATGCCGTGAATGTTGCTCCAGTTCTGCTTGATGCGGTGGTCGGTGATGCGGTCTTGCGGGAAATTGTAGGTCCGGATTTTTTCGCTGCGGTCGCCGGTGCCGATCTGGCTTCTTCTGGCGTCTCCCAATTCTTTGCTGCGGCGGTCTTCCTCAATCTGCAACAGGCGGGAGCGCAAAACTTTCATAGCTTTTTCCTTGTTTTTGATCTGTGATTTTTCATCCTGGCAGGAAACGATGAGGCCGGTCGGGATATGGGTCAGGCGCACGGCGCTCTTGGTGGTGTTGACGGACTGTCCGCCCGGTCCGGAAGAGCAGAAAGTGTCTACGCGGATATCGTTGTCGTCCAGTTTGAAATCCATCTCTTCGGCTTCCGGCAAAACGGCCACGGTCGAGGTGGAAGTGTGCACCCGGCCGTTCTTTTCGGTTTCCGGAATCCTTTGCACGCGGTGCACGCCGGATTCGAACTTCATCTTACCATAAGCTCCCAGGCCGTTGACTTCAAAAGTGACCTCTTTATAGCCGCCGACCCCGGTGACATTGGAATTGAGCAAAGCGACTCGCCAGCCGTTTTTTTCAGCGAAACGGGCATACATCCGGAATAGTTCGGCGGAAAACAAGGCGGATTCATCTCCGCCGGCCCCAGCCCGGATTTCCACGATGATGTTTTTGTCATCATTGGGATCTTTGGGGATAAGTATCAGTTCCAGTTCTTTTTCCAATTTTTCCTTTTCTTCGGCGAGTTGCATATTTTCGTCCATCGCCATTTGTTTCATCTCGGGATCTTCGTCGGTATTGATGATTTCAGCATTGCCCTTCATGGCCGCCGCTATTTTTTCCAAGGCTTCGATTTTGGTGATAGTATCGGAAAGTTCCGCTTGTCTTTTGCCTAGTTGGGCCATTTTGGCCATATCGGAAAATAGCTCCGGCGAATTGAGCTGGGCTGATATTTCGG
>JAUXSI010000020.1 GCA_030679985.1 Candidatus Moraniibacteriota bacterium
AAATTCAAAACGGCTTTGGATTTTTTAATTTTGAACATTGTAATTTATTTGGAGCTTGTAATTTTGGATTTTGGATTTCTATTTGAGTTCCATCGCATTGATATCCCCCAACTTGCTTTCCGCGAAAAGGTTCGGATTGTAGGATTGGTAGAGCAATTCGACCAGTTCCTGGGTGTCCAGCGGGGCGATACGCAAGCCGATGCCCGACAGTGAGGCGGAAATGTGGTCGATCCGCTGGTAGAGCTGGTTTTTGTAGGTTTCAAAATTCTCCCTTTTTTCCAAAATATTCTTTTTGGCGTTGAGGCTGTTGAAAAGATTGCTCAAAAAGCTCTTTTCCTGGTTTTCAATCGGGGAAAACGGCACGACGATATAGAAATTCTTGTCCATAATATTGGAAACGGAAACCAGCTGGTGGATAAAATTCTTGTATTCGGAAATTTGCAGTTTCAGCAGCTCGTTGGTCTGCTGTTTTTCCTTTTTTTCGATGAAACCGATATAGTTGTCCACGTTGAGTTTGCGGGAGCTGATAAGGATTTGGACCGGAAAATCCAGCGAATTGAGGAAATTTTGGTATTGCCCGACGATCGCTTCCTGTTCGTCGGTGGATTTCAAGTCGAAATTGATGGCCGACACGGCTATGACGGCCCGAAAAGAGCCGTTTTTCAGCACTACGACGCCTTCTTTGATTTCAGCCACGTCAAGAAACTGCTGGGAAGCAGCGGTGCTGGTCTGGGTGGCTAATTTTTCCGAATGCAGTGATTCCATAGATGGGAATTTTAAATTTTAAATTACAAATTTTAAATCAATTTAATAATTGATAAATTTTAAAATTTGATCTTCATTTAAAACTTAAAATTTAAAACTTAAAATTCTATCTGCTATCCAATAAATGGCTAATATCCTCTATCTTCCGTTCCGAAACTTCCTTGGGTGCCAATGTTTTTATTTTAGCATTTTTTTCAGCTTTCGTCTTTTTGGCGGGAGTGAATCCAAGCACGCTCTTGTCAGCCACCCTTTTCCAGATATATATTTTAGGACGGAAAGCGAAAGAGATGGCGGAAAAGATGAAATAGACCAAAGGCTGTCCGTTGGGACGGTAGAAGGCCAGGCCGCCGAAAATGACGCTGGTGAGGATAGCGGCGATGATGAAAGCCGTGAGGTCCAGGATGCTCCAGGCCACCAAAAGGATCACGCCGGCCGCCCCCATCCAGCCCAATTGCTTGGCGGTCAGCGGTCCGACGATTTTGTCTTCGATGTCGATGAATTGGGGAACGTTAAAGAGTCCCATATGCTTAATTTTAAATTAGAAATTTTAAATTTAAAATGAAATCTGAATTTTTAAATTTTAATTTCCTTCTTATTTTTTAATGTTAATGCGATTTTTGAAAATATAAGTGTTAATTCTTGGGATTCTTTCCATAGCTCTCTGCATTTTTCAGCTTCTTCCGGATTTGCTTTTGCAAGTAATTCTATCCAATATTTTGTTTCTTTACACTCTTTTTTGCAGATGTAGATTTTATTATGAAAATCTTTTTTTGAGCTTGCGCCATTTGCTTCACGATAGTTTGCTCCTATACTTGTTGCAGATCTGATTATTTGATTTATTATTGGAATATTTACAATGTCTTTATTTAATTTTTTGATAAATGCAATTATTTCTGCACTAAACTCCAGCGTTCTTGATTCTAAATCGTAATTTTTTGAGTATTTAGCCATTTTTAAATTAAAAATTGATTTAAAATTTCAAACTTAAAATTTTAAATTATCCATTATCCCTCAAATTTACCACATTCTTCGGTAACGCCCTTGGAACCGCTTTCGTATCGACAACCTGTTGCCGGCTACCGGACGGCGTGATGCGGTAGGGTTGCTGGTCGGTCGTCCTGCCGGTCTGGTTGCTGCTGAATTGTGCCGGTCTGGCGAGGTTTCCCGTCGGAAGGTTGGCCGGAACGGCGGCGGTTTTGGCAGGGGGCGTTATTTTTTCAAAGGATAGTTTCTGCGGGGAGGAAAAGCTGATTTTGTTGGCCAGTGAATTGGCAGTATCCGGCTTTAAGTGTGGATCCGGAGTGTTTGTGTCGTTTCGTTTGACAGTCGCGGTTTTTTGTTCTGGTTTGTCGAACAGGATTTGTTGCACGTCTGAATCGATAGCGACAGGCAATTCCAAATCCAATGCTTTTAAAATAAATGCTACGCGCTGCCTTTCTTCGCTGGAGAGCGATTTGGCGTTGGCGCTTTTGAACAGATAATCAGCCCGGTTCATTTCCGAGTGGATGCCCGTTCCGTAAATCTGGTGATAGTCGGCAATCCAATTTTTGATGGATGGGCGGACGGGGGAGGGAAAATATGGTAGCTTCAGAGGTTGGTTGGTCAAAAGTTGCTCTCCTAATTTGTCCGATTTAGCCAGGGCTTCAGAGAGCACAGCCTGAATTATTTTGCGAGGAGCGGGGCGGGATTCTTGCAGAGGAGTGTTTGCGATAGATGGTTTTATGTATAAAGGGAAGCGTAAAATTTGCATGACCGTGTCGGTCAATCCTAGAATTGGTACGGACAATAAATAATCATACATCCGGAAAATCCGCATCAATCTTCGTTGATTGAGTTTGTCTAGTTTTTGGGCTTCGCTATCCGTGGAAACGAACTGGAAAAACGTATCCGGAGTGCGTTCTACATTGTCATAAATCTTGCGGTATCGGTCGATCCATTGCTTGACGGAAGGCGGTCCGATTTTTTGTTCATTGGAGCGGATTGCAAGACTTAACGCTTTTCGGAGCGGTTCCCGCGCAGGATAAGCAAGAAAGATAAAGCGGGAAATCATTTCGCCTTCTAAAAAAGTTTCCGCTTCCAGGGCTTCGAGCAAATTATTTTCGAGTATGGTAACACATTCTTCCTCAGGAATATCGGCAAATTTTTCAATTTTTTCTTGAAATGAAAATGATGACATCGCGCTGGATTTTAAAATTAAACTTGTACTGTTTGGATTTGTGGCTGGAAATAATATGCAATATTTAATGAATACGTCTAGCGTGCATTACGGGGTTCCTTTTCCCTTGAAGGATGCCATCGTTGCGGCGTGTAATTCTTCTTCTCTTTTCTCTCTCTTTGCTTCCTTGTCAAACTTTTTATTCATTTCTATGGCCTCAGCTTGATCTTTATCAAGTTGTTCTACATCACCTTGTTTATTAGCCATTGATATAGCCTCCTTACGGAAAGACTTAATAGTTGCTATACGTTCTGCTTTATCAAGTCTTGGGGATTTTTCCAATTCCTTTATGATTCTTTCAAATTCGTCTTCCATGATCTTGCTTTGATCGCTGGAAGGCTCTATGAAGTCCTTGCGGGCTCTATTGATCTGTTTAACCATAGCGGGGCTAGCAAGATCTTTGAAGAATTTTTCGCCTAAAACTGTAAGTCCAGTTGTTACCATTTTTTTATTTTTTACCATTTTCCCGGTAGTCGGGTCTAATTCATCAACTTCTTTTAGCTCTTGCTTATATAAACTGTTTGGATGGAATTTTTTCATCAATTCTTGCGGTTCTATATTACGTATCTTAGTGAAAGCAGCATTCATATGTTCTTTTTGTGTGGCGCGGTGGAATTTTCCATTTGCATCAACTTTGATAGCCCCGTATAAACTATGGTTTCCATTGCTCAGTCCTATTTCTCCGATTTGATAAATTTGGCGATAAACTTCTTGTTCGCTTAAGCCAGTCGCACGCAGGTCATCAATCATTTCAACTATAGTACCATCTTTAGCAACGCCATTGCCATCCAAGTCACTGCCAAAAGCGTCAACTTCCTTTTCTTTGGCAACCATCATATCATTAGTGTCATTGTTTTTGGTCAATGTGCGTTGGGCTGCGATAGTTTCATATTGGGCGACAAGTCCCCCCTTACCTCTATTTTTATTAATAAGATTTATTAATTCTTCTGAACTGTGATAGATCAATGATTGCTCCTTTTGTTTTTCAGCAATTTGGTTTTCAATAGCGAATTGCTTGTAATGGGTTTTTTCCTTGCCGCCACTAAGAACATAATTCAAGCGATCGTTCCAGGCTCCGGTTCCGACAGCCAGCTTGTCTTTTTCAGCTCGATCAGTGGTTTGTTTCCAGGCGGCCATAAATTGTCTCGGGCTGACATTCCATTTTGCTAAGGTATTCCTATCAATTGCCTTAAGTCCAGCAAGACTACCTTTTTTTAGCAAACCTTGTGACCATTTGGCCATTCCCTGCGCGTTAGCTAATGCCATCGAGGCGCCTTCAATGCCCATCTTTTGCGCCACGCCCATACCGATCCACAAAACAACGATTGGAATTACGAATCTGGACATAGAGGTGACGATGGATTCGCTGCCGCCATCGATTGGCACGCTGCCCATCGCTTTCATTATGCTGATGGAGATGGCCAGCATAAAGACCATAATCGGACCGAAGAGGGCGTATTTGAACAGATAATCCCACCATTGCCCGCCTTTGCCGATAACCGATCCAATAAACGCTACAGGAGAGAAAATAATCAGGATTGTAAGAGCAATAGTTCGGATTAAGAATAGGACTGCCATCGACAGGATGGTCAGGGCTAAAATAAAAACGAATACGATCGAGGCTAATAATTGAGGCAAGCCTGTTTTTGCTCCGGAAGCGGTTATGATCGCTCGTAATTCATCGAACCCGCCCATTTCTTGGGTTAATATTTTTTGTGAGTCGCCTGCGTATGCCCCGAAAAAGTTGTTCATAATCGTGTACATCAGGACATTACTGGCATCGATGATGAAGCGCGTGATGGGGTAGCTGAAATTGACCAGCAAAGCCATAATGACCAGCCAGAGCAAGATTTTTTTATAATTATATTTATCCACTTGGAAAATAGTGGAAAAAGCTGAAAAAAGCAAAACCAGGATGAAGCCGATGTTGAGAAAATCACGCACTATTTTCCAGGATTTAAATATGGCTGGATGCACCATGATGGCCCGCATTTTTTCAGCGTCAATGATCCAAGCGAAAAGGGAAACGGCGACGCCCAATATCCATCCGACGAATTTTAGAAAAACTAACAGGACGCAGGCAATCCAAGTCATATCAGGCAGTTTTGATATGCCAGGGCAAACGTCGCCATCTTCGATGGGGGTATTTGCCGCTATTACCGCCTTGGATGTGGGAGAATTTACGGGCGTGGCATAATTCGCGGCCTCTTTGGGAACCCATTTGCAATAATTCCAATTGTCTTTGCCGCAATAGCTAGTCGGCCCTGTGGCGCAATCGGCGCAAGTAATATCTTGTTTGATATTGCTGTTCGCATCCAGCATCGAGTTCCCCCCGGTGCAAATGCCTAAGGCGGCGGCATCTACGTTCGCGCAATCTACCGAATATGCATATGACCGGCCCACTTCAAGGTTAAAAAACAAAAAACCAGCCGATAAGATGAATATCGTCAAAAACAAACGGGTTATTTTTTGGAATTTTTTGTTTTTCAACTTTTTGCTATATATTACGCGGATGCTGTGCTAAATCGGACCTGGCGAGGCTATTGGGCGGGTTGGTTTTCCGGCAGGTTGGGATTTTTCCAGGCCGAGGGTTGGTTTTCTGGTAAATTAGGGTTCTTCCATTCTGGAGCCAGGCTGGTGCTTTGGGATGTCCCGGCGTTTTGCCAGGCTGAAGCCGGACCGGTGATTTGGGCTTGCAATTCCATAACTTGATCGGCCTTGCTGACCACGCCTTGGATTTCCCGTTGGACATTTCGCTGGGCGTTACCGATGCCGTTCTGGATGGACTGGGTCAGGATGTTTTGTACGGTAGCGGTGACGACTTCCGGCGCGTTGCGGGCGCTGGCCAAAACGCTAAGACCGAGATTCTGCACATTGGACATAGTGGTGCCGATCAATGAACCTGGCGTCGTGATGGTATCGCCTTGGCGCGTGCCTTTGTAACCTTGGCCGGCGATGGCTTCCGTTTGCGCCGCTTCTTTTTCGATGGCCAGGCGTTCCTGGTATTTCTGCTCGGCGTTCATATTGAAAGACCAGGGATTATTGATGCCGGAAAGATAGAGGTTAAAATTGTCCATATTGCCATTCGCGAACATATTTTGGCGGGGGTTGCCGACATAGGTCGGGGTCGGTTCGCGCCGGTCAACAGTCACCGCCATAGCGGATTGCCTTAGTTGGGCGATATAATTGCCATGGTTCAGTCCGCCCACAAAAGCCCCGGCGCCGAAACCTTCATTGGGAACATAGCCGGCTTCAGATCCGCGTCCGCGGGTGATTTGGCTCAGATAGTCATTCATATAGCGATTAGTCTTCTGAAGCGGTTCAACATGTAAGAAATCCCGGTAATTTCCGATTATCCGGCTGTTTTGCGAGGATGAGCCGCCGATTGCCACGCTGATTTCCGTGTTGATCGCTTGTATCGCCATTTGTTTTAAGGCGCCCATCGTGATTCCTTGGATAGTTTCCCGCATAATGGCCAGGCTGTGGGCCATCATCTGTCCGGCAAATTCCAACCAAGCTTCGGACTTGGGCGCTTGGAAGGGCATAACCGCCAAAACAAACGCCAAGGCGCCGGTGAGTATGGATTTGGTCAAAAATTGTCTTTTCATTTTTATTCTTGGGTCAAATTTTCCAATAAATCAGGATTGATTTCGATGCCGTAATCCGCCAGCTTGGCTTGCATAGTTTCATCATATTCTAAGCCGTATTTACTGAACTTTTCTTGTACGTCGCTGGAATAGCTGATCATAAGTTCGACTAAATTTTGCATTTTGGAATAATTGGTGATATCCAGAATCGGATCATCACTGTTGGGAGTGATTGAGTCCTGCAAATTGATGGCATATTGGATCAATTGCAAGCCCTTGACGTGGATGTCGACTAATTCCTCCGGCACCTCGATATCTTGGACTTGTTGCATTATTTTTTCCCCGTCGGTGGCCAGATCTTGCAATGAGGATATGTCTCCCGATGTGATAGCGCCGATAAGTCGGCTGGAAATCGAATCGGTCAAGCTGTTGATATCGGTGGTCGAGGTTATCGGCTCCGGTGAATTGCTGGAAAGTATGTAGGACAACCCTACGATATAATTGGTGAAATCTTCCTTTCTTTTTTCTTCAGCTTTTTCTTTGGAAAGCGAGCTGTAGCTCTGTTTTTTGATTTGGATATTTTCTGTCGATATTTTCGGCAAGTTATCGGCTGTGATTTGCGGATCAAGCGAATCAGCGACGATGTTTTTGATCTGATCCAGACTGATTTCTTCGTTGTTCTGGTTTGATTCATCCAAGACGGCCGAAATTTTATGGGCTACTTCCTTGGTCAGATTGGGCTGGCTTGGATCGCTATCCGCCGCTGATGCCAGGGTAGTCGCGTCCGGAATCAATTTGTCTCCCGGGGATTTTATCAAAGGATCATAGCCGCTTTTGACTTCCGCTCCGTCCGTATAGCTGTCGCCATCGGTATCGGCGGTTTGCGGATCGGTGCCGTAGCTTTTTTCTTCCGCGTCGGAAAGGCCGTCTTGGTCGCTATCGAGAAAAATGTTGTTGGTCGTGCGGGCTTGTTCTTGCGCGGAGACAAAAAAAGCGAAACTGGTGATAGTCAGCGCGAATAAAACTATTAAGGTTAGATGGATATATTTTATTTTCATCAATATTTGAAAACGTATCGTGAAAGCATTTATCCCTATATCAACTTACTGGAATTATACCATAAAAATAAAAATAACAGGAGTAGCACGGTTCTTGGGTCGGTTGCGCAAAGCCAGTAAGGCTGATAAAGTTGAATAAATATAAAAATATGGACACCTTCAAGAAAATCGCCGGAAAATTAGAACGGATCGTGGATGGAGCGCTTGCCGGGAGGGTCGGCGCTTCGGCGCTGTTTCTGGTTTTTTCCGGCATCATCGCGATCCGGGTGCTGGAAGAAAAATTTCTAGCCTATTCACCGGCTGCTAGCGGAGAGATAATAGTGGAATATCTGCATAACTTTCTTTTTTTTGCCAACACTTTCATTTTGATTTGGTTGGTGCTGAGTTGGTTTTTACGTAAAAACCCAGTCGTGATAGCGCCAGTAGTTTCATGGGCGTTTTTTTTGATTTTATTCCCGCCGCTTATCGATATGGCCAAAACCGGCGGGGATATTTTCTGGAGCTTCTATTTATTGAACGATCCGCCTGGCTTATGGCGCCAATTCATCACTGTTTTTGGCGATTTGCCATCGGGAATCGTGTATTTCGGCAGTAAAATCGTGTTTTTAGTGGCTGTTGTTTTTTCTTTTCTCCTGGTTTGGCTGAAGACTAGAAGATTTAGCAAGGCCTTTTTTAGCGCTTTGGCAGTGTATGCCGCTTTGTTTTTTATGGGAAGCTTTCCTTCTTGGGCGACTTTTGCCTACCAGTTTTTCCATGGGCGGGATGTCATGGCTGTTTCCGGTATCCAGGTGGCGCAATTTTTCGGCTCTCCGCGCCCGATTTTCGGCTTGGAAGCCAATACTTTGAAATACGCGTTCGCCTATCATCTAGATATGGTTTTCTATTTGTTTTTTTTGGGTCTGTTGGCGTTTTTGTTCTTTTGGGCCAGCCGGACGAAATTTCTGGCGGTTATCGGGAACGCGAGGCTTCCCCAGCTTATATATCATTCCGGATTATTTGTAGTAGGTTTAGGTTTGGGCTTTCTGGCTTATCCGCAAAATATGCATTTCAATTTTTTTGCATTTTTAGCGGTGCCGGTATTGCTTGCGAGCGTTTGGCTGGCTTGGCTGGCGTCAGTGGTCGTGAACGATCTTTATGATTCCAGGGTTGACGCCGTTTCCAATCCTGAGCGCCCATTGCAAAAGAAGATTTTCACACCGGATGAATACAAAGAAGCTGGAATCATATTCTTCGCCCTATCCCTATTGGGCGGCTTGGTAATCGGAGTGAAATTCGCGATAATCCTGCTGATCTATCAGATAATCGCCTGTTTTTATTCCGCGGAGCCCTACCGCCTGAAAAGGTTTCTGGGCGTCGCGACTTTTTTCAGCGCCATCGCTTCGCTCCTGGTCGTTTTTTTAGGATTCGTACTATTTTCCGGAGCGGACAATTTGCGGGTTTTCCCTTGGCGGGTAGGATTTTTATTGCTGATCGCGCTGACGATTTCTTTGCCTATCAAGGATTTGAAAGATATCGCGGGAGACAAGAAGGATGATGTGTGGACAGTGCCGGTTTTATGGGGAGAAAATATCGGTCGGATAATAATCGCCGCGGGCGTATTTGCCTCATTCGTTTTGAGCGTGTTTTTTTTGAATGAATTCAAGTTGTTTTGGTGGTCGGTCTTGCTCGGTTCGGCGGCTTTCTTGGCGACTGTTTCCCAAAAAATAAAACCCCGCCAGGTATTTTGGTGGGTTTTAGGAATCGTCGGGATCTATGGTTTGATCGTAGCTAAGATCGTTTTTGTGGGATGAGGCTTTCGGAATCAGAACTGGCCGGCCACTTCTTTCCATTTTTCCAAGCTTAACTCCTGCGCGCGGGCGGTCGGTGCGATTCCGAGCGCCTGTAATTTTTTTTCAACTATGTTTTTGTCCAGCTGCAAGCTATTGGACAGGTTATTAAGCAAAGTTTTACGCTTGGCGGCGAAGCCGGCTTTGACGATCCTGAAGAAAACCTTATCTGCCTCTTTGTCGAATTTTTTCGTCGGGATGATTTTTATCACGGCACTGTCGACCTTGGGAACCGGAAAAAAGGCCTGCTTGCCGACTTCGAATATGATTTCGGCTGCGGCGTAGTATTGCACGGAAACCGACAGGATGCTGCCCTGTCCCGGTCCGGCTACGATCCGTTCCGCCACTTCTTTTTGGATCATCAGGATCATTTCTTGCGGCTGGAGAGCTTGTTCCAAAAATAGGCGGATAATCGGGGAGGTTATATAGTATGGGATATTGGCGATCACTTTGTAGGCGGCAATCGATCTGTCTGCTAATAATCGAGGCAGGTTTATATCGAGGATATCCCCGTGGATGATTTCTATGTTCGTGATCGTTTGGAATTTTTCAGTAAGCATCGGCAATAATGCGCCATCAAGCTCGATGGCGATAACTTTCCCGGCATATTTAGCCAGTTGTGCGGTCAGTACGCCTTCGC
Organism: Candidatus Moraniibacteriota bacterium; assembly: GCA_030679985.1. GTDB lineage: Bacteria > Patescibacteriota > Minisyncoccia > Moranbacterales > UBA2206 > JAUXSK01. Next base: position 10,092 of record JAUXSI010000020.1, read on the forward strand.
CCGGGCCGATTTCAAGCACGGAGTCAGTCGAAACCAATCCGGAAGCATCAATTATTTTTTGCAAAACTTTTTCGTCCCGCAGGAAGTTTTGACCGAGTGATTTTTTAGGTCGGTTCATATATATGTAAGAATAGCGTCCTGAATTTGTAGTATGGTTAATCAATTAATCTTACATCAAATCCGGTAAATTACAAGCTATTTCGCTTGACTGGATGGACTGGAAATGGTACAGTATGCTATAAAATGAGGATTGTTCATTATAACACATTTCCCTTGAAAAATCAAGGGATGAATATTTTTTTGCCTGGAGGAACGGCCTTCGGGTGCAACTGAAGAAGAGGAGAAAAATGATGAAGAAAAAAGTTGTAGTGTTGGCACTGGCGATGGCGTTGGTGCCGGTCGCCTCCCAGGCGACGACGATGTCGGCTGATCTGACGGCTGATAACGTATTTGCGCTGTTTATCAGTACGGATGACGCTCAGCTGGGATCGCTCGTCGGGAGCGGGAGCGATTGGATGGTCACATATCGGATGAGCGGTATCGAACTCACGCCGGGGGTGGCGAATTATGTCCACGTTGTCGCTTTGGACTTGGGTGTGATCGCCGGATTTATCGGTGACTTCACCCTTTCGGATGATGACTTTTCTTTCAGTAATGGTAGCCGGTATATGGTTACTGATACTGACTGGAATGTTTACGAGAATGGATTCGGCGGCACGTTGGGTGTGCTGTCGGATATTGGTGTTAACGGCGTGGCGCCTTGGGGTGTCCGGCCAAACATTGACTCCATAGCACATTGGCTCTGGACCAATGATGGGCTGGATGCTTATACCACCCGGTACTTCTCGGCCGAAATTACTCCCACTGGCGGTGTGGCTCCAGTCCCCGAACCGGCTACGATGTTGCTTTTCGGCAGCGGACTGGCCGGACTGGCTGGAATGGCCCGGAAAAAGAGGAGTGGGAAAAAATGAAAAAAATCTTGGTAATGGCTGCGATGGTCGCAGCAGTTGCCTCTGCGCCGATAATGGCCCGGGCGACTATCGTTGACGGTGAGTTCGCCGAAGAACTCATTACTGGCCAGTCTGCTGACCATGAGGAAGACGGCGGTTGTGGCGGTGGCGGAGGTGGCAAAGGCGGCGGCAAGGGTGGCGGTTGCGGCCAAGGAGGTTGCGGCGGCGGAGGTCAAGGTGGTGGCGGAGGTCATCACGAAGAACCGCCGACCCCGACGCCGGTGCCGCCCGCCCTGCTGCTTTTCGGCAGCGGATTGGCCGGGCTGGTGGCAGCTCGTAAGCGAAAAAAATAAAAAATAACAAAAGGAGGTGAGGATACACGGCGGAGGATTTGCAGCAGCAAGTCCCCCGCCGTTTTTTTTGGTTTAATTCAGGATCCGTTCCACTTTGACGCCGATCACTCCGGCACCGAGGGAAGCGATTTTGGCGAAGGCGACCTTGTCGAGATCGATGATGCGGCCCTTGCCCTGCGGGCCGTAGTCATTGATTTGCACCACGATGGATTTGCCGTTGGCCGTGTTGGTCACTTTGGCATAGGCGCCTTTGGGAATCGTGGTACTGGCGGCGAACATCCCGCCTTTGAAAGCGTACCAGGTGGCTTGGCCTTTGGCGGTTTTGCCGAGCTCCATATGCGTGCCTTGGGTCGTGATTTGGGTGACCGGGTCTTTGGTTATGTTTTTTTCCAGGACGACCCGGGAAATTTCTTGATTGTTTTTATAAGTTATCCGGTATTTTATTTCTTTTATTCCTTTCTCCCCTTTTTGGGTTATTTTTTCTTCCCGCCAGCCCAATTTGGAATCGGTGTTGGTGACCGTTTTGAACTCAATATCCTCGGCAATGGTTTTTTCTTCGATATCGATACGCGTGACTATGATGGGTTCATCTGACTGAGGTCCGAAAGTTATGCTTGGAGAAACTTTGTCCAACCGTCCAAGGACGATATTATTTTCAGCGAGGATGTTGCCGATCGTTTTGGCAGTGGAATGGTTTTTGAGGGTTTTGCCGTCAACTTCGATCGAGACTTCGATCGCGCGGTTGATGGTTATTTGCATCCCGGGATAAATAAGCGCGTCTTCAGACGGTATGATTTCATCATATTCGCCTAGGCGCAGGCCTGACTCACTTAAAAAACCTCCGACGGTATCGGTTGAAGTGATGGTTATGGCAAATAGGCCGTTGTCATTGACGGATATTTTTTTCGGCATAGCGTCGAAGGCTGATGCGCCGATCTTTCCAGGAGTTATGAAAATCGCCCTATACGCAAGGCCTATCAAAAACAAAAAGCCTGTGATAAGCAAGGCTTTTTTCAGTTTGGAAAATTTACCCATAAGTGCAGTCATTTTAACAGAAATAAGAATAAAATCAAAAAGAGAATCATTCTCGATAGACCAAGCCGGTATTTGTTGCTATTATTGAATAAAATTTAAACAGAGGAATTTCTATGCCGGATGTCAATTATGGTAATCATAAGGAAAGATTGGATGAAGCGAGGCAATCCTTGGCCGGGAGAGCTTTTTCTGGCCAATTCGGAAATAATCAGGAAGAAAATGGCAATACCCGCAATGAACAAGACTATAAAGATAAATCAAATAATGCGGATGGAAGTGATGCGCATAACAACAGCGGTTACGATAGTCGAAAATATCAAAATGATTTAAATAGGGTGAGATCGGGCAATGGAGGGCGAAACGATTCGAATGAATCAACTAAATTTGACAGGCCGGATGGACAACGGCAAGGAGAAATCGGATCAGCAGCAGAAAATGCCAGAAGGCTGAAAAGAATCAGTGGCAGTGCGGCTTCGGGGCGCGGAGGCAAGGCTTTGTCAGAGGCTATAAAATTAGGGCTTGATTTGAGGAGGCAGATTGAGGAGGGCAAGGATATCCCGTTTGTTTTTTTAATCATATTGGCCTCAGCTGGAGATGTCATTGATTTGTTGAATTTGGTCATGGATGCGTTTATGATAGGCATTGTTGTCCCGCCGCTGGGAATAATAACGCGGTCGGCCATATTCGTCATAATGTTCCTCAGCTTGTGGGGCAAAGGGGCGTTTATTAAAAAAATTGTCGTAAGGATATTGATGGTAACGGTTATAGAATCCATACCGATTTTCCCTTTCAGTCTTATTGCCGTATTGCCCATAGAAACCCTGACTATTTTATGGATTTGGCACAATACGCACAAGAAGATTAAAAAGGCTGAAGCGCGATTGAAGGGCATCGGAGGTAAGATTAAGAAGAATTACCCTTCCATTATTGAAGAATTGAAAAATATAAGCACTGAATTATTGCGATGATTTTTTTCACTCTGTCTTAAAGCGGTATTGGATGGCTTCCGCGATGTGGGACGGTTCGATTGCCGGGTTTTCCGCCAGATCGGCGATGGTGCGGGCGACCTTGATGATGCGGTAATAGGCGCGGGCGCTTAAGTGCAGATTGGTGACGGCGCTTTTCATAAGATCGAGGCAGGCCGGGTTGAGTTGACAGAATTTTTTGATTTCTTGGGCGCCCATTTCGCTATTGGTAATGATTTTTAATTTTTCAAAGCGGCCCTTTTGGATGTTCCGGGCCTTTTCTACGCGCTCCCGGATGGACTTGGAATTTTCCGCGGTCGACTCTTCGGCTAACTTTTCAAATTTTATCCTGGGCACCTCGACATGCAGGTCGATGCGGTCCATGATCGGCCCGGAAATTTTGCGTTGGTATTTTATGATCTGAGCCGGATTGCAGGAGCAGGCTTTTTCCGGATCGGTGGCATTGCCGCACGGGCAGGGATTCATAGCGGCTATCAGGGTGAATCGGGCGGGAAATTCCAAGGTGCCTTGGGCGCGTGAAACCGTAATGATGCCGTCCTCCAGTGGTTGGCGCAAATTTTCCAAAACGTTGCGGGAGAATTCGGGAAACTCGTCCAGAAACAGTACTCCTCGGTGCGACAAGCTGATTTCTCCAGGCTTGTGATAAGTTCCTCCGCCTACCAAGGAAACCGCGCTGGCGCTATGGTGCGGGGAGCGGAACTGGCGTTTGGTCATAAGGGCGGTGTCTTTCGGCAATTGTCCGGAAACGGAAAATATTTTAGTGACTTCCAGGGCTTCCGGAACGGTCAACTTCGGCAATATGGACGGCATAGTTTTTGCCAAGAGGCTTTTGCCCGATCCCGGCGGGCCGTTCAAAATCACGTTGTGTCCGCCGGCCGCGGCGATTTCCAGGGCGCGTTTGGCATGTTCCTGACCCTTGATGAAAGCCATCTCGCACAAGTGTTCGTCATCGGTGAAAAGTTTTTCTAGGTTTATTGCGGGGAAAGACCCGATTTGTTTTTGCCTGGCTAAGTGGGCGATGAGCGACGTGAGGTCGTCAACTGGATAAATATCCAAGCCTTCGATGACGGAAGCTTCGGCGGCGTTTTCCCGCGGGACATAAATTTCCTTGATAGCTTTCTTTTTGGCCAGGATAGCCATCGGCAAGACTCCTTTGACCGGGCGGACTTTGCCGTCCAAAGCCAGTTCGCCTAAAAATATCTTTCCGGCGTAATCGAATTTTATCTGTTTGGTCGTCAAAAGAAATCCCAGCGCGATCGGCAAATCATAAACCGGACCTTCTTTTTTGAGATCGGCTGGCGCCAGATTGACGGTAATGCGCCCACATTGATGCGGCGGTTTGAATTTGCTGTTGCGGATGGCGGCGGCTACGCGGTCACGGGCTTCTTTGACGGCGGCATCCGGCAAACCGACTATGTTGAATTGGTGGAGTCCGGCCGAGACGGCATCAACCTCGATTTCGATCAGTTCGCTTTGGAGCCCGATGGCGGCGGCGGATAATATTTTGGAAGACATATTTTTAAATCACAAATTCAAAATTACAAATGCCAAACAAATCGCAATGTTCAAAATCCAACCCCCCAAAAAACCATTTTGAATTTAAAATATTTGGATTTTGAAATTATTTGAGATTTGGAATTTAGGGTTTAGAAATTTTAATATTTACTACTGATATTATAACACCAATCGTGATAAATGCATCAGCCAGGTTGAAAAACGGCCAGAGCGGCAGTTTGATGAAGTCGATGACGCAGCCGAAATAAAGCCTGTCTAGGATGTTTGAGAGGGCGCCGGAAAGGATCAATAAAATTCCAAATTCCAAATTCCAAATCCTAAATAAATCAAAATGTTCAAAATCCAATCCCCAAAACCGTTTTGAGTTTAAAATATTTGTATTTTGAAATTGTTTGGGATTTGATGTTTTGAATTTTAAATTTGTCCATATGATAAGAATTGAAATTATTAAAATCCACGAAACATAAAATACTACAGTGTTTATCTTGATTCCGAATGCTATACCTGGATTGCAAATATAAAATCCGCCCCCATGGCGGACCATATATTTGCTGGCCTGGTCGATCAGGATAAGCAAGATAAAAAAAGGCATCTATTTTTTGCAAGTGATACAAGTTTGGGCGGACGGATTGGCTTTCAGCCGTTCAATCGCGATTTCCTGCTGGCAGTTTTCACAGATGCCGTAGGTCCCCTGTTCCATCTTGGATAAGGCCAGGATGACGCTTTGCAGTTTTTTCTCTAAAGCCATTTCAACCGGCAAATTGTCGGTGTAGGCCTCGACTTCAGTCGTGTTGTCTTCCCGGTCATTGCCTATCTCGTCGAATACCGGCTCGTAATCGCCGATTTTTGAATCGACCGATTTAGCGATGCGGCCCAGGTTTTCTTCCAATTTCGCTTTTTCGGCCAAAAGGGCTTCTTTGAGCTCAGAAAGTGTTTTTGAATCTATGGTCATATATTTATCGATCAGCTATAGGCTGATATTATGAATTATCCTGCACTTATCTTATCAAAATATTACTACAATGTCTATAAATAAATATTTGGAATATGCTTGATTTTGGCTGTTCTGGTTTCATAATCCAGCCAGATCGACAAGGCATCAAAGCGATATGGATGGTTCTCCAATTTATTTTTACGAAGATAAAAAGCGGCTATTTTGGCCAGCTTGTGAAGTTTCCGGCGATTGATATTTTCTTCCGGCAAGGAATTGCCGCATTTGGCATAGTCGCGGGTCTTGACTTCCACGAAAACCAACTCGTTTTGATCGACGTCCTGCGCGACGATGTCGATTTCGCCCAACCTGCGGCCGGAATCGTTCTGGAAATTCATAGCTAAAATCCGATAGCCTTTGCTTTTGAGAAAATTGGCGGCTGCCCGCTCCCCATCCCGTCCGGTTTGGCGGCCAGCTTGTTTGGCGGATGATTTTTCGTGCGTCATAATTTTGCCTTATCCTGGTTGCATATCCTATCTAAGTATAGCATTGAAACATTTTTGAAAACAAAAAAAACACCTTTGAGGTGCCGCTAAAATATAGAAACCCGGCGTCTACAGTTGGAAAACCCAATATAATAATATAATTTGGCTCCGTGTAGACGCCAAGGTGTTCGTCGATATGTGGACGCGTAAGTCTTTTTTGTACTTTTTGATTCCGGGTGAAGAAATCATCGAGTCACAGAAGACTAGCGTGTGATTGTTATCACGCATATCGCTTGCGCCTTTCTGACTTTACTAGGCACTTTTCTCTCTCAACCATTCTCTGGTCAATGACCTTTGATGGTGGCTAGTAACTACCTCCGGAAGCATTTTCGCAATTGCTGCTCGAGGTAGTTACCAACCGTTTTAAAGAACATTTTTTACTTTTTATTTTTGTTTTTAGTAAAATTTTTATTTTTGTTTTAGGGTCCGTCGGTCAGAAGTCGACGGCGGCTTTGAGATGTTACTCAAAACGCTTGAACAGTAGAGAGGTTTCAATCGCAAATAGGGGGAAATTGCGATTGAAACTCCGCTACCGTTACCAGATTCTCTTTTTAATGTTCAAGTATCTTTATTATAGCAGGAAAAATTGTCCGGGTCAATGTGATAATGCGGGAATCGTGATATTGCTAGGCTATTGCGCTATATGATAAATTTTTTATCCGACATCGGGGAAATATGGTTTTTTGGAAAATAAAAAAAGTAAATTTCTTTTATTATGAACGTTGATTTGGACCGTTTTTCGCGCGTATTCAACAAGTTATCCACAGTTTGGCATAGGTCAGCCGCGAAAACGGTCCAACGGAAAGACTATTTTATCGAAGCGGAAGCTCCAATTTCATCCGGGGCATTTGCGGTGGACGCTTCGGTTGTTGAGGGGTCTGCGGGAATGGCCGCGGCTGTGGCGATATGATCCAAGATCATCCGGGCGGTCATCTTGCTGGTGCCGATAACCAGTTGTTTGCCGGATATGGCATAATCGACGGATAGGTTGGGGGTGTCGGAAGCGTTCAGATATCGGATAGCCACCCCGTTATAATCGCCCGTGTTAAAAATCACGGACTTGAACTGATAGTCGGTCGGAATGATGAGCGGCTGCAATCCTTGCGCGAGCGTCTTTTCTTCCGCCGATAATCCGATTTTCAGCCGTGCGTCATTTTTGGAATCGACTGATAGTCCGAGGCGCATAGCGGCCTGGTCATTGTAGATGAATAGACTGAAGCTGTCGCCTAAATTCGCCATAAGCGCTGGAGAAAAGGTCAATCCGAGTTTTTTTGCAAAAGTTTCAAAGGAGATTGGATTGTTGTCCGGGTCGACTATGAGAAATTCAACCGGTGTCGCTATCGCGGAATCCTGGATTTTCTGCGCGTATTCGCCCAGCGTGTTTTTTAAGGCGGCGCTGTCGGTATTTGCAAGATCGACTGGAAAATAATTCGGGTTTGTCAAGGATAGTTCCAATACCGGTTCCGGGACAGGTGTCTGGGTTTGCTCGGCGGCCGGTTTTGGCGCGGTCGGCGCAGGCAATGCGATAGCGGCCGGTTCGATATTTTTTTTCTGGGTCGAGAGGAAATAATAAACGCCGCCGCCGATGATTACGAGAATAAGTATGGAAGCGAGAATCGCCAATGTGCCGTTTTTGCTTGCGGAAGGAGTGTCTTCCTGAGGGGCCGGCTCCGTCGCCGCTTCTGTTTTTAGCGGAGATGTGATTTTTTCTGGCGCTATTTCCGTAACTGGATTAAGAAAAGGGCTGGTTTTTTGTTTTTCAGTTAAATTTTGGACTACGACGGCTTTCGCAGAGCGCTCCGTGACAGCATCCTCCTCCCTTTTTTCATCAGGATGTTCGATGGCGTAAATGTCTTGCGCCATCGTATGGATCGGAATATCTTCGATTTTCAAATCCTTGTCTTGGCTGAAGTTCTGCTGTTGGATATTGACCGCATCCTGCGGTTCTGTCTGGTTTTGATCTTTGAACATTTTTTTGTTTTAATCCCGCTCGCGTAAGCAGGAGGATATTTTAAAAAATAAAATAGAGACAATCAACTTGTCTCTATCTTACAATGAAAATCAATTTTTGACTATCCCGCGCCAATTCGACGACAGAGGATTACTCGGATTTTTTCGCGGCGGCTTTCATAGAAAGGTTGATGCGGCCTTGCGAATCAATCTCCTTGACTTTGACCGGCACGATATCTCCGACTGAGACTACGTCTTCCACTTTCTCTACTCGGCGGTCAGCCAGTTCGGAGATATGGATCAAACCTTCTTGTCCTGGCAGGATTTCCGCGAAAGCACCGAAAGTCATAATCTTGGTGACTTTGGCTTGGAACATCTCACCGGCCTTGACTTCATGTGTCAGATTGTCGATCCATTCCTGGGCTTTCTTGGCGGCTTGGGCGTCCGGCGAGGTGATGAAAACCGATCCGTCGTCCTCAATATCGATTTGTACGCCGGTTTCATCGATAATCGCGTTGATAATCTTACCGCCGGTGCCGATGACGTTTCGGATCTTGTCCGGGTTGATGTGCATAATGATGATGCGCGGAGCGTATTGGCTCATTTCAGCGCGCGGTGCCGGGATAACAGCCGTAATTTTGTCCATAATTTCCAGGCGGTTGTTATGCGATTGTTCCAAAACCGCCTTGAGCATTTCCAAAGTCACGCCTTGGACTTTAACATCCATTTGCAAAGCGGTGATTCCGACGGTCGTACCGGCGGCTTTAAAATCCATATCGCCATAATGATCTTCCAATCCTTGGATGTCGGTCAGCACTTTGAATTTTCCGTCAGCACCGACGATGATTCCCATCGCGATTCCGGAAACCGGCCGGGTAATCGGCACGCCGGCATCCATCAACGATAATGTGGAACCGCAAGTCGAGGCCATAGACGATGATCCGTTGGATTCAAGCACTTCGGAAACCAAGAGGATGGTGTATGGAAAAATTTCTTTGGCTGGCAAAACCGGAACCAAAGCTTTTTCCGCCAAGGCACCATGGCCGATTTCCCGTCGGCCCGGTCCGCGCATCGGACGCACCTCTCCGACTGAATACGGTGGAAAATTGTAATGGTGGATATAGCGTTTTTTCATATCCACTTCCATCGTATCGATGATTTGCTCATCTCCAGGCGAACCCAAGGTCGTTACGGTCAAAGCTTGGGTTTCACCGCGGGTGAACAGTCCGGTACCGTGGGTCCTAGGCAGGATGCCGACTTGGCAATCGATATGGCGGATTTGGTCCAGTTTGCGTCCATCGGGTCTTTGTTCTTTTTCCAAAATGTTTTGGTGGACGATTTCATCCGAAACTTCCTCAAAGACTTGCTGGGCGATTTCTTTGAGTTTATCTACGCCCTCGGTGAAATTAGCGGTGATATATTCAGCTACTTTATCATTGATAGCCTTGGTTTTTTCTTCGATGACGGTCTTTTTCGGATCATATAAAGCTTCAGCCAGGTTTTCGGCTAACAAAATCTCTTTGACTTTAGCTTCAAATTCCGGCTCGCCCTGCAAAAGCACCGGCGCGGATTTCTCTTTGCCGACTTCTTTGGCGATTTCTTCGATGAAAGTTGCGATTTTGCTGATTGCTTCTTGGCCGAAGGCGAAAGCTTTGATGATTTCTTCTTCCGGAACTTCCTTGGCTCCAGCCTCCAGCATATTGATTTTGTCTTTAGTACCGGAAATGACCAGGTCGAGATTGCTTTCGGCCAGCTCGCCATTGACAGGGTTAAGGACCATTTCACCATTGACTTGCCCGACGCGGACGGCCGCTACCGGTCCGTTCCACGGGATATTGGAAATAGCCAGGGCGGTTGAAGCGGCGATAACGGAAAGCGTATCCGGATCATTCTCCCCGTCGATGGACAGGACCGTTATGATGACTTGCACTTCGTTGCGCATCCGGGAGTTGAAAAGCGGGCGGATCGTGCGATCCACTACGCGTCCGGTCAGGACGGCATCGTCAGACGGCCGACCCTCCCTTTTGATGAATCTGGAACCTTTGATTTTGCCGGCGGCATAATATCTTTCCTCGAAATCCACCATCAAGGGGAAATAACCGCTGATCCGTGAGGCGCCCTTGCTCATCACGGCTGCTGCCAAGACCACCGTGTCGCCGTAGCGCACAGTTACGGACCCATTGGCTTGCTTGGCTAGAAGACCGGCTTCGATCTCCAACATCCGTCCCCCGATCTGGAGGGACCATTTTTTTTGTTCCATAAGAAACGTTTAGCCTTGCGCTAATGACGTTATAAACACGATATTGAGTTCAAAATTTGAACGCATTATTGTGCCTTTTACGCATTAAACAAGGCGAATATTAAATTATTAACTGGCTGTATGGTAGCGTATTTGGATAGTTTTGTCAAAACAAGATTTTGTGTGGTTATGGCCAGCAAGCCGTCTTTGACGGTAGCTGTTTTTATATCCAATCCCGTTTTTTTAAAGTGGCAAGCACAGCTTCTTCTTGAGCAGCTAATTTTTTCGAGCTATCCATAATAACTTCGTCATAATCCACGATGAATCCGGGTTGGGATTCGGCAGAAATCCTATGTTTTTCAAGGACTCCGCCTATGCCTTCCACACTATCCTGGGCATTGTAGCGTTCCAAATAATAAGCCAGGTCTTTTCCGGAATCCTTCGGGATGCTGTTTTTGCGGTCTCCTTGACGTATCCAAATCGGCAAAACTTCCAAGTCGAATTTTTTAATGGCTTCTTCCGCCCG
>JAUXSI010000023.1 GCA_030679985.1 Candidatus Moraniibacteriota bacterium
TTTCTTCTGGAAACAAAAAAACACCTCGGAAGGTGCCAGCACTGTTTCCACTCATCAACTCAGATTCCGCTTGATAGCGAACGACATTGATTATCCCATGGTTACGGAGGATACCGGGTTTCCACTGACGCAGAAACCGCCTTTCCGCCTCATCGGCGGGTGAACTAGACCCAGTCCCGAATTGCTTCGGGATCCAGCTCATAGGCTTTGTGATTTTTAAAGTATTTACATTATAGCAGCCCCAAGAAAGTTGTCAAGCCATAAAAAAACAGGAGGGTATTATAATACACCTCCTGTAGCTTCACATTTTTTTATTGCACCCTGGATGATTTTCCAAAATGCATCCCTTGCAGGAAATTGGTACCATGTCATGTAAAGTCATTCTTTCGGGGATGTGTCAACAATAAAAATTACTTGCCCGCGGACATCCAGTGCTCCAAAGCGCCTCGCCTCGCATATTAGGGTCAGGTACCTTTTTTAGGCCTGACCGGATTTCTTTACGTAGATTTCAGATTGAACCTGTCAGTTATTTCATCGATCAAATTTTTCCTTGGCATCTTTTAGGGCATTTTCAAAAAGCTGATAATCTTCGTCATTATCGAATATTTGCATTCCAGCATTAGCACGATTTATCGCATGATAGGTCATACCAGCGACATTAGCTCTAATTATTCTTGGCATAAAATCATCATACCATTACTTTTATTGAAATAAAAAGCTCCTGACTCTATCATACCTGATGCTCTGGAAACCCGACACCCACGAAGTCCAATATTTTTATTTATCTTGTACCTGTATTTGACAGAAAAAGGCTAAAAGTGTTACCTTACGCTTGATATTTCTTATTAGCATAACACACCGCGCCTAACCCACATCTTAAAAACTAAAATATATGTTAAGTAAGAAGAATGGGTTCAATTCCAATGTAACTTTTGAGAGGATATCTTCTTTAACAAAATATCAGGTCACAAAAAAAATTGGCGTGCGACGTAATGAATTGGCTCTTTCGGAAGCCATTGAGCTTGCTCAAGATATTACCGAATATCAAAACCAGCTGCAATCTGTTGGAATTCCGATTCCACCGATCGACGAGCTGGATATAAAATACTTTCCAGAAAATGGAAAAGCTTCAATTACTCTTTTGACGCCTTGGGCCGGGGAAGATGTTGAATCAGTTATTCTTTCACTAGACACAGAACGAGACAAAAAAACAATAGAGTGGATCATAAAAGAAATGTGCCGGATAACACTTCTGGCCTGCACTAAAAGAACAAGAAATGGAGAGCTATCTGTCGGCATTGACGCAAAGACAAATAATTTCACTGTGGCGATAGACAATTCTGGCAGGCGAACTATGTCCTATGTTGATCAATATCCTCCCCACTATTGGAAAAATGGAGTGCCCCTCCTGGAATGGGTTCCCCTAAAATCCGCTCTTGGCAAAGAATTGAATCAATTTAAATATTTTGACTGGCGCGGTGTTTTTCTGACGTTAACATCACAATTGTGCAGAATTAGCCCATTACTTAAAAAACAAGTAGAAGAAATTGCCATTGATGAATTCAAAAAATGTTTTACGAAATCTGAATTTAAAGAGTTTCACAATCAATTCGCCGAACTTCCTTGGATTACCTTCCGTAACATGCTGAGCAAAAATAAATTAACTCAAGCTAAGCAGCTGATCATGCGATGCGTACACGAAAAAGTATTTGGCGTCAGATACAGCATCTATACGCTTCGTGAAATCGCGTTGGAATTGGCCATGCGTCAATTAATTTCCCTGGATGAATTGCATAAATTATTTTTTGATTTATACTTTGAGGATGCAGAATTCATGCCAGATAAATGGAAAGGCACCCAGGAACGATTATGCCAATTTGTCAGACGCCCGCTCCCATAAATTAGAATTAATTTTTTAATGTTTAATAAATCATATGGCAAACTACATAAAATGGATCCGGGAAAGAGTCGGTCACGACCCGATAATACTCAATGCTTCCGCAGCTTTTATCCTCAATGATGAAGACAAAGTTCTTTTATTACGCCGCTCTGATCGCAATGAAGAGATTTGGGGAGTGCCAGGAGGCATGATGGAAATAGGTGAATCAGCGGAAGATACGATGAAGCGAGAAGTATTGGAAGAAACTGGACTAAACGTAAAAGTTGAAAAATTTCTTGGAGCCTACACCAAAGATAGGTTTGACTCTTATCCGAATGGGGACAAAGCATATGTAATCCTTTTTGTTTTTGTGTGCCGCGTAATTGACGGAACGCCCATTGCCGACAACGAAGAAGCAGCGGAACTGCGCTATTTTAATCCTGAGAATTTCCCAACAAATTTCCGGCATAAACAAGTTTTGGAAGATTACAAATCTAATCTCAGTGGAATAATCAGATAAAGTTGCTCGCGAAACAGTTACGTATGAACAAAATGAGCTTTGGCACAATAGCCAAAGCTCGTCACTTTTCTTCCCCATTGTAAATTACTTGTTTCTGTTTGGCACGATAGATATCTTCTATCCTAGCTGGCCCATTGATTCGCAAGAAAACTTCATAAGCTCCCCGCGGAATAAATTTTCTCCACGGTTCCCCACCCCCCATGACCCTTTCTATGATTCTTGTATTATGTAGCTTAAAGGGAGGGGAAACGAATTCATACGTTCGTCCCAAGAGCTCTGGAAATATTTCACCTCTCAATGCGTCAATACTTGCATCGCCATCTTTTTTTGCCGGCCGTACAATCATGAATTCAGCAGGAGGATATCTCAGATTGAATTCTTTATCAAAGTACGGTCTTTTTGAGATATCACAACTGATACGATGATTTAAATTACGTCCCGATATCCAAGCGTCCCACATCTCCTTTACCTCATTGGGCGCAAAAGGGTTTTTGCCTGGCGCATAAGATGTTTTTTCCGATGCGCTAATGTACTCCCCCCATCGTCTGCCATCGAACCAATCCGGCTTTGGCGTGTTATATACCACACATATAACAAGAAATTGCCATTTATCAAGAATGGTCTCCACTGTGCAAACGTGGGCAATCGTGGGAGGTTGAAAACGTCCTTGAAACAAAGCGTATTTCATTGATCCTCCTTTGTGTTTTGGGGAAGAAGGCGGACATCCAAAGTATCTTATTTTTATCTACAATTGTCAACACCGAGAATCAAACACCAAGATATAATCAGACCACTCCTGCTTTGTGACAATAATACGTGATATCGATGAATTCGTTTTTGGTTTCATCGGCCCGGATGAGTTGTTAGGGCCAGTATTATTGCAGTCAGGAGACTTTTTAGGCCTGACTGGATTTCTTTACGTAGATTTCAGATTGAACCTGCCAGTTATCTCATCGATCAAATTTTTCCTTGGCATCTTTTAGGACATTTTCAAAAAGAGATAATCTTCGCACAAACAAAAAAACGTCTCGAGAAGCGTTTTGAAAACCTGTCTGCAAACACCCTATGCCAGCCTGGCAAAAACCAGTTTTTCCAATTTTACCAGCCTCTTTTCCAAAACTGCCAATTTATCCAAATCGGCTTTTTCCTTCAAAGTCTTTTTCAAATCTTCCAGCTCCCCTTTCAGATTTTGGATTTCCTCATCGATGCGGAAAAGATACTCTTTGACTATGTCGAAATTTTTTCCGGTCTGATCCCTGAATTCAAAAAGCTCCTTGAAATTTTTTCCGGTCTGGTCCCTGAATTCAACCATTTCTCCCTTGAATTCTAAAAACTCTTGATGATTATTGTCTATCTTTCTATTCAAACCGGAAAATTGTTCCAATATCAAATCGAATTTAGAATTTATATCATCCAGAACGGCAGTCTGCTGGTCGTATCCTATTTTATTGGCTTTCTTTTTCATATTATTGATTTTATCAAATCACCCCGGATAGTCAAACCGCCGCCAGGGGCTTATTTAGCAGATTCCTACAGCCAGCCTAATTTTTCCAGGAAGTCCCGGTCCTTCTTGACGAATTTCATCCCGATATCGGACCGATAGAACATTTTCGGGATGACGATCTGGTTGATCAGGTCATAGGTCTTGTCGCGGGCCTCTTCGATCGTTTTTCCCGATCCGGTCACGTGCAGCACGAATCCCGTCTTGCCGGAAATATAATAACTGTCCTGCCCGTCTTCCCTTTTCCGGGAAACCTCTTCGAAATGGATGTGCCGGAAATCTTCCGGATTGAAAGTCTCTTTGAAATTGATTTCCAAACCTTGCGAAGAATATTTTTGCACGTTCACTTCATACGGGAACGGCGGCACCGCTACCAGCGCCACGATACCGTATTCTTTTTTGTATTTCAAATCGTACGGCTGGCCGTCCGCGACAGCCTTCAAAAATTCCCCCCAGGGCGATTGGTGCAGTTCGTCCTGCAATTGCAAAGCCGGGAAGCCGAAACGCGCCGTCAATTCCAGCGGATGGGCGCCTTCCTCGTTGATGATGCAATTGACGTCCACGTCTCCGCGGAAATTGCCTTTGATGAGAGCCGGCTTCAATTTGTCGAGGATTTCCTTGAACAACCGGTTGTTTTCATTGTCGTCATACCACATCAGCGTCCCCATTTCGAAAGTTTTCGGCCCGAGATTGCCGTTGAACAAGCCTTTGTGCTCGAAATTGATTTCGATCGGCCCCGCCCAATCCAAGCCGTTGAAATAGCGCCCTACGCCGACCTCCACCCCTTTGACTTTTTTCTGCAAATCGATCGAGGCACATTCCTCCCGGTTGTTCTCATTGTAATTCCGGAGCATCGAGATGACATCTTTTCCGCTTTTCAGACGCCCGACATAGTTGAAAGTCTTGTCAATATGGCCATTCTGTTTGACGACCCAGGGTCCTTCATTTTTTTGGATAAACGCGATCACCTCCTCGACGCTGCCGAAATTGGTGGACGAGATGATGTTGATTTCGGAAAGGGAGAGGATCTTTTGTCCGTATTGGCGGTCATGTTCCAACCGGTCGCCCATCGCACTGCCGCCGACCACCGAGTAGCCTTCGGCCCGCAGGTCATCTTGGGCTTGGCCGAATCCGACGCAGTCAAACACGATGAGGCCGTCACGCCCCACCCAATCAAGCTCGGCTTTCCAATCAGCTGTTTTTTCCAACATCCCGTCGTAAGCGTGGGCATATTCCGCTTCTTCGATGAAAATTTTCACCTGGTTGCCCTCGTTTTGCAAGCGGTAAGCCAGATCGGCTCCGGAAAAATCTTTGGATATTAACAATACGTTCATAGGGATATTTTTTTAAATTTGATTATCAGAAATTTATGCTGAGGAAAACCGCGCCCTCGACGATGAGACCGATAGCCAGTATCTTGTGCGCCAACCCGGTAGCCGTCACCGACTCCCGGCCCAATTTCGGAAAAAACAAAGTCAGCGTGACACCCAACAAGAACACGAAAGCTGGCTGGAAGCCGTTGACCGTCATCACCAGCGCGATCGGCGCCAGCAGTGTCGCATAGGCGAAAACCCCGTCGGCTACGACGAAAATTATCTCATTGAACGCGTTGAGCGACATCACGCCCCAACTGTTCATCCGAATGACCTGCAAAAATTGCTTGCGATAGGATGAAATTGAAAAATATAGGATCACGCCCAGCAGCACGCTTCCGAAAAAGTCCCAAAAAATCGAAGCCCAAAAACCGTCCTCCACCGCGATTATCTTGAAAACCACTCCGCCGACCGCGTAGAGGAATGAAGCCAAAAGCATCAGCGCGGCCACCTTTTTTTTGAACTTGAGCTTGCCATCGATAAAATTCAGCGACAAAATGATCGTGCCGGCGATTATCAAGCCGCAGGAAATGATTTGGGCGAGCGTCAAAGTCTCTCCTAGGAAAAAATAGCCCAGGATGAAACCGAAAATCGGGATAGTCTGGTAATATGGGATGACGATCGAGGCTTCATCGTCCTGCAAGGCTTTGAAATACAAGATGATACAGACCACGGTCAACATTCCGTTCAAAACCAGCACCGCGATCGTCGTCAAATCCAGGGAAAAAACTCCCGGATCGATGAGATAGATCACCGGCAAGGTCACGACCGAAAACAAAGACGAAAAAAGGATGAGCGCGCCCGATTCGCCGCCTTTGAAATATTTCTCAATCAGATATTTATCGATGTGGTTGGAAGCCGCGTACAATACCGGGCCGATGAGGGCGATGAAAAACCAGCTCATATCAATTCAATAATCAAAAAAGTTAATCTCCTGACGATTTGATTTTAACATATCCGGACGGAATCATCAAAAAACAGCCCCGGACCGGGGCTGTTTTTCTGCGGGATGCGCTGGAAATTTTTTATAGATTGCCCAGTTCCGCTTTCAGGCTGTCTTTGTTCTGCACGCCGACGAACTCCTTGACGACCTTGCCGTCCTTGAAAATCTTGATCGACGGGATGGACATTATGCCGAACTTGGCGGCGGTGTCCGGGTTCTCATCGACGTTGAGCTTGCCCACTTTGGCCTTATCCCCCATTTCAGCCGCCAATTCGCTGATTATCGGCCCCATCGTCTGGCACGGACCGCACCACGGCGCCCAAAAATCAACTAAAACCGGCTTGTCGCCCTTCAAGACTTCCTGCTCGAAATTCTGATCCGTAAATTCCATTGCCATATGGTTTTGGAATTCCCAATCCTGTAAATCCGAATGTCAAAAAATTAGGACATTCCCTACAAGATTGAAAATTAAAATTAAAAAATTATAGCCAATTATATATCAGGTACGCGCCGATAAAGAGCATTATCGCGCCCGCCACCAGGTGCAGCAGCCGGATGTTGCGCTGCCTCCAGCTTTCCAGCCGCTTGGCCCGGATTCCGAAATACATCCCGACAGTTATTACAACCATCGGCAGGATAAATATCAGATTATAGATCGCCAGCAAAGCGACCGACCGCGCCAGATCTTCCCTCTGCGCCAAAAGGCCCAGGATGACGATATAGGGTCCGCTTGTGCACGGCAAGAGAAAAAGACTCACCACGAACCCGGCGCCCATCGCGCCCAACGGACTGGTCACCCGTTTGATGATGGCCTGCATTTTCGGCCGCCAACCGAACGGGACCTCCATAACGAAACCTTTGCCGTACCAGAAAAAATCCTTGAGATTGGCCAAGCCGATCAGGATGGCGATGCCGCCGATGACGATTGAAAATATCTGCGGCAGGTTGAAAGCGCCGATAGCTTTATAAATCCCGAGGCCCATCAGGAAATATGAGATGAAGACCGCCAAGGAAAACAGCAGGCCGGATAACAATCCGTCCCGTTTGCCCTTGGAAGAAATCACAGTCGCGACCAAAAGGATCAGGACGGCGAAAGCGCAAGGATTGATCGCGTCCACCAGCGCCGCCCAGAACAAGACCGGAATTGAAACGTCCGCCCCGTGCCAGCCATCCGGCACTCCCGCGCCGCCATCGTCCGGGGACAACTTGATGTTTTCCGGCGTAGGGAATTCCGAGGCGTCTGAACGTTCTATTTCATTGACGAAACTGTCGATGATCGGTTTGTCGCCGAAAATCATCTTATTGGAAAAAAACACTACTGGAAAACCGCGCTTCTCCGCCGGCACGCCGAAAGCGTCGAAGAATTTATTCAAATAATCCAGGTTGTACGGACCGGAAGCTTCGATCTTCTGGATGTCGTACCGGCCATAAATATCCTGCTCCTGGAAATATCCGTTCACCTTTTCGCAATGCACGCAAGTTTCCGAATAGAAATAGACAGCCTTCTTCTTGTCTGCCTGCGCCAAAACCGACACCGGGATAAGAAGTAACATAAAAATGACCAGGGAAATTTTTTTCATCGCGTTTTCAATTAGATTTTGTTTTTTAAACTCACTCTCCGAACCTTCTTTGCCGGTCCGCATACCTGGCCAGGGCCTCGCCTAACTTTTCCTCGTTGAAATCGGGATATTTGTCATCGACGAAACACAATTGCGCGTTGGCCATATCCCACATCATAAAACCGGCGCTCAGATGGGCGTCTCCGCCGGTCCGGACCAGATAATCCACAGCCGGCAAATCCGCGGTCATCAGGTTTTCCTTCAACATTTGCGCGGTTATCTTAATCCCTTTCGCGTATTTGTCGTGGATCCTATTGATGGCGAAAAGCATCTCGTCATCGCCGTTATAGGCCAGCATAAAATTGATTATTTTCTTTTCATAACCTTTGGTCTTTTCGACCAGCGCGTACAGGATCCGCTTCAACGATTCCGGAAATTGCTCCTCCCATCGGCCGATGAAATTGACTTTGATTTCGTTTTCATGGATGTCCGAGCCAGTAAGCATCCTCTCAAAATATTTTTTGTATATGTCCAAGAGCGCTTTCTTTTCCTGCACGGGCCTTTTTGTCAGATTGTCGATGGACGACCCCCAGAAAGTTATGCAATCCACGCCTTTTTTCAAGGCGAAGCGGATAAGCTTCTCAGTATTTTCAGCACCGACCTCGTGTCCGGCCCAGGGCGCCAGACCTTTGTCTTTGGCCCAACGGCGGTTGCCGTCCGGAATAATGACGAGATGTTTTGGCATTCGCTTGGATATTTCTTCAGTAATCATATATGAAAATTTTACCTTGAAATTAACAAATAAGCAACTTCGCCCAATGCCGGATCACATCTCCCTATCCAACATATATTCCGCGATGCCGAACAGGAATTCCCGGGCTCCTTTGTCTTTGAATTCTATTTTCCGCAAAGCCGCCAGGGCCTCCCGGATGAATTTCGCGGCTAATTTTTGCGAATATTCCAGCGAACCGGTTTCCCGGACTATCTGCCGGAAAGCTTCAAGATCTTCCCTCTTCAAATCGGTTTTTTTCAAATATTTTCCGATGGCCGCCTGTTGCCTGGCATCGCCCAATTCCAAGGCTTTGATCACCAAAACTGTCTGCTTGCCTTCGATGATGTCAGAACCGACCGGCTTGCCGATTTTTTCTTCTTCCCCGAAAATTCCCAAAATATCGTCCTGGATCTGGAAAGCTTTCCCGAGCGGCAGGGCGTAATCGGAAAAATGTTTCAATAGCTTCGCGTCTCCGCCAGCCAATATGCCGCCTAGATGCAAAGGCCCTTCGAAAGTGTAACGCGCGGTCTTGCATTCGTGCATTTTCAGGACAGCCTCCTCGGTCGCCGTTCCCGCGTATTGCATCATCACGTCCATCATCTCGCCGGGCACCGTGATGAAGACGATTTTTTGCAGCTTATCCAAGGCTTTGATGATATTTTCCGCCGAAAACTTGGAGGTGAAAATGATCTCGCAGGCCATCGCCGCGGTCATATCCCCCGCCATCATCGCCATCGAATTTCCGAAATGCATATGGTCCTTGCCCAAATCATATTTCTTCCCGATAGCCTTGAACCTCTCGTGGATGGTTTCCACCCCATGCCGGCTCGGATCGCGGTCGATGATATCGTCATGGATGAGCAGGAAAGAATGCAACAGTTCCACCGCGATGGAAATTTCCATCGCCTTCCGCTTATCCTTGCCGCCAGCCGCCAGATAGCCGAAATACAAAAAAGCCGGCCGGATCCTTTTGCCTCCGGCCATCGTATAATCCCTGATGAGGTGCAACGTTTCTTCGGCGATGATGTCGATTTTGCCAGCCTCTTGGATTTTTTTCTGGAAATACCTTTCCAGATATGGATCAATTTTTTCCTTGAACCCGACTAAGGTCTTTCTCGCATCCACAAAAATTGTATTTAGTGCTTATTAACGGACTACGCGCTATCATTACGACCCATTTCATTCCCGCCTGTCGGCAGATCCGATCCGCTGGGCGCAAATAAAATCCCAGTACCGCCAAGGGGATTTTCGCGTCGTCCGCGGCGGACTCCTTGTCCTGGGCAGCGCTGAATGCTCGCTTGCTCGCATCCATCGGCGTTCGTCTGCGCCGCGGCGGCTTGCCTCACTACTGCCCGTTCGAATCCACTTGGCGCAAATAAACTCCCAGTACCGCCAAGGGGATTCGAACCCCTGATTTCCAGGATGAGAACCTGGCGTCCTAGACCGGGCTAGACGATGACGGCATATATCTTATTCTGATTTAAAATTATTCCTGCCAAACCCCTGATTTCCAGGATGAGAACCTGGCGTCCTCGCCTCGACTCGCGGAAACGACCGCTCGTCGGCGCGAGGCAGGCTAGACCGGGCTACTTACCTGCCGGCAGGCAGGGACGATGACGGCATAAATTTAAACGTAAAATCAGTCTATATCATTTCAGACAGAAAATCAATACGTCCCGCGAACAGCGTCATACCACTTTCCAAGGCACTTCCCGCCAATGCGCGCTTTGCCGGCACAAAAGTTTTCCGGCCTCCGACGGCTCCGCCATAATCTCCTCCACGACTTTTTCCATCCGCATACCCTGCGAACCTTTGACCAAGACCAAATCTCCCTCCCGGATGATTTCCCGCACCTTTTTCCCGGCCTCGGCCGGACTTTCAAAATGGAAAACATTTTTTTGGGGAAAACCGCTTCCGCGCAATTCCTCGACAGCTTCCCGCATCCTCTTTCCGACTGCGAAAAACAAATCGCCTTTGATTTGCGAAAATTTCCGGCCGACACTCCGATGTTTTTCCGCCGATTCGTCGCCCAACTCCAGCATATCCCCCAGCACGGCGATTTTTCTGGAATATTTTCCTCCCGAAGCGGCTATCTCGCCCAGCGCGTCCAAGGCGGCCGAAGCCGAAGTGGGCGAAGAATTATAAGTGTCGTCGATTATGAGGCTGTTCCTTATGCCGGCTATCGGGTTCATCCGGCCGTATGGCAAAGAAAAATTTTCCAAAGCCGTGGCCGCTTCGACTAGGTTTATACCGAACCCCGTTCCGACCGCCGCGGCCGCCAAGGCCGCATAGATCTGATGCTTGGCCAAGACGTTATTGAGGCGCACTGGAATCGTAGTCCCCTTGTAATTCAGTTTGAAACTCAACCCCTTCAGGCTTTGGCCATCGTCATCCGCGTAGCTGAAAGATATGTCCGTGGCCCGCATCTGCGCCTCTTCGGAAAATCCGAAAGTCACCACATTACATTTCAACTGATTGCCAGCCGGATTAATCTTGGCTACATACGGATTGTCCGCGTTGATTACCGCCAATCCCTTCTCATCCAATTCCTTAACTAAGATGCCTTTTTCTTTTGCGACGCTCTCGATATTCTTAAAAAATTCCATATGACTTGAGGAGATATCGGTAATCACGGCCGCGTCAGACCGGATGAAGCCGGTCAGATATTTGATATCTCCCGGCCGGTCCGCTCCCATTTCCAAAACCAGCATTTCCGGATATTTGACCGGCGCGACCATCACCCAAGCCCATTTCAAAAAAACCGCCAGCCATCGCCAGAGAGAATCTTCCCCACTGTCCGCGCCGATGATCGTCAAGGGAAGTCCGATTTCATTATTATAATTTTTGTCCGTCCTTCTGACGCGAAACTTGCTTTTCAGGACGGAGAATACGGCCTCTTTGGCCGAGGTCTTGCCGACCGAACCGGTGATGCCTACGATTTTCGGCTTATATTTTTTCAGCACCAAAACAGCCATCACACGAAGGATGTTTTGCAATATCAATATTTTACCGGACTTATCATTCGTCATTTTTTTTATCCTTAGTTTCTTTTATCTCCGTTCGGGACGCATCCGCTCCATCTCCATCCCCGACTGTCTCCGCCGTAAGCTGGCCCAGCGTATGGTAGCGGTTGAATTCATCCAGTTCTTCCTGGGTATATTCCTCCGTCGGCTCGACACCGTAGTATTCCAGTAAGAACTTCATCAATTCGCCGAAAGCCGGCGCCGCACTCGATTCGGCCCATTCCACGTTTTTCGGATTATCCAGCTTCACGACGATGACGAATTTCGGATCGTTGACCGGAGCGAATCCGGCAAAAGAGCCGGTTGATTTCCCTTCGGCGTATTTGCCGGTTTCCGGATCGACTAACTGAGCCGTACCTGTCTTGCCGCCCACCAGATAACCCGGAACATCCGCCCGCTTGCCGTGTCCGTTCACCACCACGCTGCGCAAAATCCCGGCGGTCTGCATCGCGGCTTGCGGAGAAATGACCCGGCGGACTTCCTGCGGCTGGAGGATTTCCTCGCCGCCATCCGCATGGATAATACTATCGACTATTTGCGGTTTCATCAAGGTACCGCCGTTGGCGATAGCGCTGTAGGCCGCCGCCAATTGGATCGGAGTGACCGTGATACCCTGCCCGAATGAAGCCGTGAAGAATTGGATATTGCTTTTCAGATTTTTCAAATTGTTGATATTTCCTCTAGCTTCGCCGACCAGCTCTATTCCTGTCCGTTCCCCAAAACCGAACCGCTCGACATAATCGGCGAAGTTTTTATTGCCCAGCAGTTTTTCCACATATATGACTCCGGTATTCAAGGATTTCTCCAATACCTGGACCATAGTCTGCTTGCCGTTGGATTTCAAGTCGGAATTGCGGATGTTATAGCCGGCTTCCTTGACCGATCCGGTATCGACATAAGTCGTGTCGGGCAGGATCTTGCCGCTGTCCAAGCCGGCCGCGATCGTAATCGGTTTAAAAACGCTTCCCGACTCATAGGCGTCATTCACCGCCGGATTGCGGAACGAATTCAGATCTTCCGTCTTGGCATAATCGTTCGGATTGAACGTCGGATAACTCGCCAGAGTCAATATCCTGCCGGACTCGGGTTCCATAACCACGATTTGGCCGCCGTCCGCCCCATATCTTTCCGTCGCGCTCTTCAGGATTTTTTCAGCCTGGTATTGGGCGATATGATCCAGGGTCAGGACAAGCGTGTCGCCGTTTTTGGCGTGTGAAATTTCTTTCTGGCCGCCGCCGATCCAGCCTCCGGACGCGTCCCGCTCATGGAAAAGCGAACCTTCGGTGCCCCGCAACTGGTCGTCGAAATACGCTTCCAAACCATAGCGGCCGCCCAAGGCGTGATCCTTCCAGCCCACGAATCCCAAGACATTGGACGCCAATTCAGAAGAAGGATAATACCGGTAATTCTCATCGGCCAACCGGATGCCTTTCAAGCCCAGGTCTTTTATTTTTCCGATTTCCTCCTCGCTCAAACGATGTTTCAAGGCCTCATACATATCATCCTTGTTTTCAAACCGCATCCTGAGATCCTCAGCGTCCATTTGCAAGACCGGAGCCAGGGTGGAAGCGGCCTGGGAAGCGCTTTCGATCTCCTTGGGCACGGCATATGCCATTTTGGTTTCGCGGTTGACCGCTGCCGGATACAACCCAGCCCGGTCTTTCATAAAAATCTCTCCGCGCTTCGGGACTAAATTCTTAAAAAAGGAATGTTGGCCCTCAGCCAAAGCCCGATATTGGGCATATTGCAGAATCTGCAAATCATAGAAACGCAACAGGAGAACCAGTACCAACGCGAAAAACAAAAAAGTCAGCGCGTTTATCCGCCAGTTCGCAACCCCTTCGGATTTTTTCTTATTTATGACGGATACTGGCATATGGCAATAAAAATCCCTGTTTAAAAATCAAAAAATGCTGAAAACCCGGTCACTTCATCGCCACAGGCCCATTTATTTCCACATAAGTCACTTCGCCCGAATTGACCAGATTCAAGCCTTGCGAAGCTTTTTCGATATTATACATCGAGCGCAATTCGACTTCTTGGATTTCCATCTTCTTATTCTCTTTGGTCAGCTCCTGGATCCGGCTCTCCAATTCCCGGACTTCGTAACCTTTGGTCGCGATATCGTTGACTTGGTATAGGTAGAGCGCCCCGCAGACACAAGTGGCCAGAGCTATGGAGAAAACCAGCGACATCAGATTGATTTCAGCCCGGCCGGCCGCGCCCGTTTTTCCCTTTGCGGAAAAAGCGCCGTCCCATAAGACGGAAGTTTTTCGCACCCGGGTCCGATCCGGACCCTTGGCTGATTTGTTCAGAATCAAAACTCGCGACATTTATTTTCAGTCCCCCTGAAAATTTTTTTGTTTATTTTTATATTTCGTCAGTGCTTTTACATTTTGCGCCCTATCCTTGTATTTTTTCGCAAATCCGGAGCTTCGCGCTCCGTGACCGAGGGTTGTCGTCCAGCTCATCCCCCGTCGGAATGAGCGGCTTTTTTGTGATTATCCTGACCTTCGCCTTCCGGCCGCACTGGCAAGTCGGAAAGTCCGGCGGGCAAATGCATCCCCTAGCATTTTCCCGGTATATATTTTTAACTATCCTGTCTTCTAACGAATGGAATGAGATGATGGCCAGCCGTCCTCCGGTTTCCAGCGCGTCGATCGCTTGCGGTACGAATTTTTCCAGCATTTCCAATTCCTTATTGGTCTCGATCCGCAAAGCCTGGAAGGTCTTCGTCGCCGGATGCAATTTCCCATGCTGGAACCTTTCCGGTATCGCGCCACCTATGATTTCGACTAATTCGCGCGTCGTCTCGATGGGTTTTATTTTCCGTCGGTCGGCGATCCTCTTGGCGATGATGCCGGCAAACCTTTCTTCCCCGTAATTTTTCAGGATACGGGCGATTTCCCCTTGCGTATATCCGTTCACTATCGCCTTAGCCGTCAATCCGCCTTCGCGGTCAAGACGCATATCCAGCGGCGCGTCCTGCAAAAAACTCATCCCGACTGCCGGATCCTCCAGTTGGATGGAAGAATATCCGAGGTCAGCCAAAATCGCGCCTACCTTCCCGATTCCCAGCTCCGCCAAGATATTTTGCAGATTTGCAAAATTATCCTTGACCGTAATCACATTCCCGTCTTCTCCGGACAATCGTTTGCGGAAACCATCGATCGCCTGCGAATCCTGATCAATGGCAATGAGTTTCCCTCCTCCGCCGATAATTTTCAAAATCTCATCGCTGTGTCCGCCTCCCCCCAGAGTGGCGTCCACAGCAACGGATCCTTTTTTCAAATTGAGACCTTCAATGCTTTCTTTCAGCAAAACCGATTTATGAATTGTCATCCGATAATTTTAAATTATAAATTTTAAATTTTAAAATTAAATCCGAATGATAAAAATTTTTAATATTTATCCATTCAGTGATTTAAAATTGATTTAAAATTTAAAATTTAATCTTTTAAAATTTCTTAGTATACCCCTAACTTCCCCAACTGCTCCGCGATTTCATCGGAATTTTTCTCGGCTTTCTCCTTATATTCGTCCCACTTCTTTTCATCCCAGATTTCCAAACGGTTATACAGTCCGGCGATCACCACGTTCTTGGCGAGCCCCGCATATTCTTTCAGATAATCCGGAATTAAAATCCGGCCTTGCCTATCCACATCCACATCCACCGCTCCGGCCAGCATCAGGCGCGTAAAACTTCGCGTGCCGGCTTCGCCGACCGGTAAAGTTCCGAGCTTGCTTGCCAACTCCTCCCAAGCTTTCATAGTGTAGATGAACAGACATTTGTCCAATCCGCGCGTGACCACGACTTTACTCTTCAATTCCGCACGGAACTTGCTTGGCACCGCCAATCTTTTTTTCTCATCGACCGAATGTGAATATTCCCCGATAAACATGACCTATGCGAATTTACAAAATTATATTCGAATCTACGAACTTACGAATCATATATGTTCGCAGATTCGTGTGCCATTCGTAGTTTCGAATCGGGCTATCTACCACTTTCCCCCACTTTTATTTACTCTATCCCTATTTTACTCCACCCGTCCACAATGTCAAAGCCGAGTTATCCACAGGTCCGCTAAACAAAAAACAGTTGCCCCGGAGACCGGTAACGACAAAAAAACCCGGTTCCAACCGAGGCGCTAATCCCTTGCGTATATTTAAAAAATTATTTTTTCTTTTTTTTGCGATATGCCCATATCCACAGCCAAGCTATTCCGGCCAGCGCGGTTATGATCGCGAGCAATAACAAAGTGATCTGGTTCAGATAAGCTGAAATTATCGATTCGCCGAAAAAATCTTTTTTGATCCGTGGAACGGCCGCGATCAATTCCAATGTTCCGCCTGGCGCGAAAGATTCAATTTCACCGACAGCCAGAGCGTATCTGCCAGTATTTTCCGGATTGGAAATTCTGATTTCATATTCCCCCGCCCCAGCCCGCAACCGGTATTCCGGACCTTTGAAATAATTATCGCCCGCGAAAGGTTCATAGAAATTCGTCCATCTGAAACCCGCGCCGTCCAGTACCGCTAACGATTCTCCGTCTTTCTTGATCTCAAAAGAAATGTCCTTCCGCACGCCCGGCACGTCCGGCACCAGCACATTAGCATACAGGTCGAACGGTTTTTCACTGCGGATCAAAAACAGATCCGCTTGCCCTTCCAGAGCGCCATAATAAGCTTTGGAAATTTCCGGTTCTTCCACGCGGACGGCGGTTTCATCGAAAACGACCCGCGGCTGGTGCGCCTGTGAAATCCCCGCGCCGGAAAAAAACCCCGCGAGAAAAATCATAAGTAACGAATATCCGTATTTCATCTTATCATTATACCATTAAAAAAACGGTTTCCTAACCCGAACCGCTTCGCCTGCCATTGTGATCCGCTTATTTATCGCCTGCCGACCTCCTTTTATCATGTTTTATCATATAATCGACATAGGAGAAAATCGTCATCCTGTCCGGATATTCCTTTTTGAGTTGCAGATAAAATTCGCATTTACCACAAAGCTTTTCTTTGCTCTCATAGGCCTGCCGGCATTCACCGTCGCACAAAGTCCCGATCACATAGACGCAGGCCCGGCCGCCGTTTTTCCCGTCGCAAAAACCGTCCGCCTCGGCATTGCAAGCGGCCGGACAAATCCCGTCTTTGGCCGCATTGACCCCGCCGATTTCCCGGCCGCATTTTTTGAATTCCCAACAGTTTTTCTTCATCATAATATCCATTTGCGCTATTTAACCGCCCTGGATCAAGTCCTCGTCAAACCGGAATTTTTCCATATTTAGAAAACTCGACCAGAAATGATCGAAGTCCAATATCCTGATATTTTTTATTGCCGACGGCATATCCGTTCACGGCGAAAACCTTGATTTTTATTAGTACAAAACAGCGCTTGCGTTTATTACACTTTTCCGTCTTGCGCCATTTGCAATATAATTGTATAATCCTTGTATAGACTCATATGGGTTGGTTGCGATAAAAGCTTCGCGGCAAGCCTGACGTGGGTATGAAACAAAAACAAACTAACAAAAACAAATGGACGATAAAGATCAAATTGAAAACCACTCGGAAAAAATCAACGCTTTGCGCGAGATGATTTATAATTCCGAAAAAAGTTTGCAAGCCGCCAAGGCTATGCTGCTCCAATTGGAAGGGAAGAAGAAAGTCGGCCGGAAAAGGAAAATCGATGAGGACGGCAGCGGCCGGATCATCGAAGGCACCTTCGACGGACAGATCATGATCGGCATGGACGGCAAACAATATCCCGTTCCCGCCAACTACGCCTCCAAATCAAAATTAGTCGAGGGCGATATGCTCAAACTGACCATCACTTCCGAGGGTTCTTTTATGTACAAGCAAATCGGACCGGTCGAAAGAAGAAGGCTGATCGGCATTGTCAACCAAGACGCTGACGGGAACTATTTCATCACCGCCGACGGCCAACCCTACCGGGTCCTTTTGGCTTCGATCACCTATTTCAAAGTGGAACCGGGCGATGAGGTCACGATCGTAACGCCCCGCGACATCGAATCGGATTGGGCTTCCATCGAAAATGTGATCCAGACCGGCAGTGCTATGCGTAATTTCGCAGCGATGAACAGCAAGAAAAACCATGCCGACATCGATGACATCATCAATGACAAGAAACCTGCCAGCCAAGGCGCCCAAGAAACACAAGTAAAAGAAGAAGCTCCAGAAAATCAGCCCGAAGCGAAAAAAGATTTTTCGATCATCGACGAATGGATGCCGGATTTGGAAAAACTCCGTGAAGAACTTAACAAACCACTTAACGATTAAATATGCAGTTGGAAAAAATCCTCATCCGCTTCCCTTTCATCAAACAATTCGCGAAATTTTTCATAGTCGGGATAATGAACACAGGCGTAGACCTGGCCATTTTGAATATCCTGATGTTCTCCACCCGGCAAACCGAAGGGATTTTTTATTCGTTTTTCAAAACGCTATCTTTCCTGGCCGCGGTCATTTTCAGCTATTTCATCAACAAACACTGGACCTTCCAAGATAAGTCCGAAGCTGACGCGCACAAAAAATTCTACCAATTCATCGGAATCAGTATCATCGGCGCTTTCATCAATGTGACCGTAGCCACGCTGGTCGTAGGCATAGTCAGACCGATGGTCGGAACCGACCTGATTTCCGGACAGCTCTGGGGCAACATCGGCGCGCTTTCCGGAACCGCTGTCGGGTTGTTCTGGAATTTCATCGGCTACAAATTCTGGGTTTTCAAAAAATAACGCCGCGCTTGCGACGCGAAACGCCTTACGAAGGGCGTTTTTCTTTTTCCATTCCGGTATGGTATAATGACCCTAACAGGGTACCCGTCAGGTACTCTTAATCCATTAAAAAGCCAGCCCTAAAACCCGGTTTTAGGGCATATCATATAATTATGTCCGCAACCTTATATAGGAAATACCGCCCCAAAAATTTCTCTGAGATAATCGGACAACGCCATATCGTCCAGACCCTTTCCAACGCCGTCAAAAACAACCGTGTCGGCCAAGCCTATCTTTTCACCGGACCCCGCGGCACTGGCAAAACCTCGATCGCCCGCATCCTCGCCAAGACCGTCAACTGCACTGACTTGAAAGACGCGGTGACTTGCGAGAAATGCCAGAATTGCCAGCTGATCAACGAAAACCGCTCGCTCGACATCATCGAAATCGATGCGGCTTCCAACACCGGCGTGGACAATATCCGCGAACTGCGCGAAACCATCGGCTTACCGCCGACTGCGCTCAAATACAAAGTCTATATCATCGACGAAGTCCATATGCTATCTACCGGGGCCTTCAACGCGCTTTTAAAAACTTTGGAAGAACCGCCGGCCCATGTCATTTTCATCTTAGCTACCACCGAAATCCACAAGGTGCCGGCTACCATTATCTCCCGTTGCCAGCGCTTCGATTTCACCCGCCTGCCGATTGAAAACATCATCGAAAAATTATCCCTTATCGCTGCTGCCGAAAAAATAGCCATCGATAAGGATTCGTTGGAAATGATCGCCATCGCCGCCGAAGGCGGGATGCGCGACGCGGAAAGCCTGTTCGGACAAGTCATCGCCTTGGAAGATAAAAATATCACCGCCAAAGAAGTGGAAGAAATCCTCGGCACCACCGACCGCAAATTCTCCGCGGAAATCGCCGGAATGATTTTGGAAAAAGACGCCACCGGCGCCATCGGCCAAATCAACGGACTTCTGGACAATGGCTATGACCTGCAGATTTTCACCAAATCACTCATCAACTATGTCCGCCAACTGATGCTTCTGAAAATCAATCCGGAACTCAAAAGCCATTTCGCCTATGAAGCCACCCAGGAACAGTTGGAAAAAATGATCCAGCAAGTCGACAAAGCCGAGCTTGCGGACATAATCCTAACTCTGAATCTCTTACTTGAAGCGCAAAACAAGATCGCCGCTTCGATGCTGCCGCAACTGCCGCTGGAAATCGCCATCATCCGCGCCACCCGCGCTTTTCCAGCCGCTTCGACGGACTACACAATCCAGGAAACCCAAGGGAAAATCGCTTTGAAAACCGTATCCGCTCCCCCAGCCACGGCCGCCGGAACCGCTACGCAAAACGCCGTCCAGACAGTTTCCGCGCGGACCGAAGAACAGGCCGGCAAAGATCCCGATCCGGCCCTGCCTGAAGGCGACGTGGATTTGTATTCAGTCAGGAACAATTGGAAAAGGCTGTTGGTCGAAATCAAAAACCACAACCATTCCCTGGCCGCCCTGCTATCCTCCAATTGCCAAGCCATCGAGGTCAGCGGCAATGAAATCACCCTAGCCACCCCCTATGATTTCTATAAGGAAAAGCTCACCGACCATGCCAATAAATTGACAGTTGAGTCGGTTTTTGGTAAGATTCTAGGGTTGAAAATCCGCCTGAAAATCGTCACCCACAAAGAAGCTGGGATTGTCGATGTGCCAAAAAACACCGACAGCCAGCCGACTGCGGACGAACCCGGTGAACAGAACTCACTGCTTGATTCGGCGATGGAAATTATGGGCGCGAAGGTGGTGGAAGAGTGAATTTGACATATGTGAACTACGGATATATTGTATAGACATAACATCTGTGGTTTGTATATGATAGAAAAAGCAGCCGAAAAACAACTCGCGATTCAACTGCGAAAAAAAGGCCTGACTTACAACGAAATTTTAAAAAAAATCCCAGTTGCCAAGTCTACCCTATCGGTCTGGTTTAAGAACATTGGGATTGCAAGGCCTCAAGCACAAAGATTGACCCGGCAACGTGAGTTGGCACAAATCAAAGCCAGCGAAGCTTGTAGAAATATCAGAATTGCAAAGGAACAAGATATCATAGAATCAGCCAAAAAAGAAATTGAAAGCATCTCAGAAAAAGAATTGAAATTAATCGGAACTATCCTTTATTGGGCGGAAGGTTCGAAACAAAAGAAGCACAATGTTTCCCAAAGGGTTTCTTTTGGAAATTATGATCCAAAAATGGTATTATTATTTGACAGATGGCTTAGGAAAATTTGTTGCCTGAACACAGAAGATCTGATTTATTGCATCTATATCCACAGAACGGCCAATAAGGAAAAGGTGAGGCTTTTTTGGGAAAAATTATTGAAAGTTAAGATTAAAAAAATATATTTTAAAAACCATAGCCCAAAAACAAACAGGAGGAACGTTGATAAAGATTATAATGGATTGCTCAGAATTGATGTCAGTAGAAGCACTGATTTGAACAGAAAAATCAGCGGATGGATATTAGGAATTATTGAAAATTTAAAAATATGAGATTGGGGCGTAGCCAAGTGGTAAGGCAACGGTTTTTGGTACCGTCATTCGGGGGTTCGAATCCCTCCACCCCAACTGACGACTTTAAAAAGCACTTTTATAGGTGCTTTTTAAATTTTACAAAAAAGGAGGCGATGGAGATCAACTGAAATCCACCGCCTTTTTCAACTGAGAATAAGATCTCTTCCCCTGGGGTAGTTGATACCCGAAGAT
>JAUXSI010000042.1 GCA_030679985.1 Candidatus Moraniibacteriota bacterium
TTTCGGGTCGCCCGGATTGATCCTTTCAGGGCAGTGTGCGATGAAAACGTCCTTACCGACCTTCAAACCGGCTTCTTCAAAAAGCGGCTTCACGATTTCCTCGCTCACTCCCGGATTGACAGTCGATTCCAAAAAGACCAGCGCGCCTTTTTTCAGGTTGCGTACGACCGCCTTCGTCGCGCCGATGACCGGACCGAGATCCGGCATATACAGGTCGTCGACCGGGGTCGGCACGCAGATAAGGACGATGTCGGCTTGCTTGATTATTTTTTCATCAGTGGTCGCCTCCGGCCTATGCGCGGGCAGGTTGTCAATCAGGAATTTTTCTGCAATCGGACTTTTACCCCGGTTGATAAGGTCGACTTTGTTCTTGTCCATATCGAGTCCGAAGGTTCCATAACCTTTTTCGACGCACCGCACCGCCAGTGGCAATCCGACATAGCCAAGACCGATCACGCAAACCTTCGCTTTTTTCTGTTCCATTTGATGTTTTTTTAGGGATTATTTCAACTTGGATTATTATAAGCGGTTTTTAAAATAATGTAAAACTATAACGGAGCCGGACGTTGTGTTTGCTAAACGCCGATCCCGTCCCCGCCGGTAGTGGGTTAACAGAAAACAAAAAAAACGGCTCGCTGCCGGATTTCTACAAACATCCCCTTTGATTTTCACTATGCGAATTTCTTTTCTAATTTTTCCACGCGGTACGTCAGCGTATTGTGGTCGATTCTGTCGACTTTCTTATGCAAATCAGCCTGGATATTATCCACGGTCGTCTTTATCGCATCGACATCATTTTCGATTTTATTCAATCTTCCCTCCACGCTACCCAATCTTCCTTCCACGCTACCCAATCTTCCTTCCACGCTACCTAATTTCCTCTCCACATTATCCAATCTTCCTTCCACGCTCAAAAAACCGCCTTGGACGATCCTTGCCAGATCATCGATCGTCATTCCGTTTTTTGCTGGATCATTTTTTTCCATAATCTGATTATATCGCCGGATCGTCCGGATGTCAATGCGGATTTTTTGTTTAAAATGGTTTTTTCGGGTATAATAATATCATGAACCCCGCACTAACTTTCTATGTTGAATCTTTTAAAATAGCGTGGAGGAATTCATTAAATAATAAGCAATAAACTTCGGATATTATTAAGAATGTTTTAATAATATCAAAAGTTAGTGTGGGGTGAAAATCGGAATCAATGCGTCATTCGCCAGAAAAGCTTCATCCGGCATCGGCCAGGTGACGACCAACTTTTTGAAAAAGTTGGCAGTTTCAAATCCCAAATTTCAAATTTCAAAAAATGAGAAATTGGAATTCGTTTTGTACTTGGAAGAAGATTTGCCGGAGGATATCAAATTGCCGGAAAATTTTGAGAAAAGGATTTTTTTGCCGTTCTGGAAGCGGGACGATCTGATCCGCAAGGTTTTGTGGGAAAAATATTATTTGCCGAAAAAGGCCAAGCGCGACGGTTGCGATGTCTTTTTCTCGCTTTACCAATGCCCGACTATTATGCCGGCTGGAATCAAGCACCTGATGCTGGTGCATGACATCGTGCCGAAGCTGTTTCCGGAATATTTGAATAATTCGCGCAAGAAGATTTATTGGTTTTTGACGGAAAAGGCGATCAAGTGCGCGGACAAGCTCCTGGCGGTTTCAGTCAGGACGGAAAAGGATCTGATCCGACATTTGGGAATCAAGGCTGAGGATGTCAGTGTGAATTATAATGATTGCGATAAAATATATAAATCAAGAATTTCCCAAGCCAAAAGCCGGGAAATATTGCGTAAATACAAGTTGAAGCCGGGTTATATCTTGGCTGGTGGAGGTATGGAAGTCAGGAAAAACGTGGAAGGCGCCATACGCGCTTATAAATATCTGCTGGAATTGAATAAAAAAGCGCGCTTCATCAAAGAAATGCCCGTACTGGCGATATATGGAAAGCTGTTGCCGCAATTGGCGCCATTAGCCCTGGATGCTGAAAAATTGGTGCGCGAACTCAATCTGACCAGACGAGTAAAGCTGCTGGATAGGACGCCCCAGGCGGATATGCCAGCCTTGTTCGCAAATGCGCTTTTTTTCGCATATCCGTCGCGCTACGAGGGTTTCGGCATTCCGGTTTTGGAGGCGATGAGCGTCGGTATGCCGGTCGTAACTTCAAAAACGACATCTTTGCCGGAAGTCGGCCTGGACAGCATCTTATATTGCGATCCGGATGATATCGCTGATATCGCTATGGTGATGAAAAATATCCTGGTTAATCCGGAATTGCGCGCCGTGTTGGCACGTCGCAGCAAGGAGCGTTCAGATTATTTTTCTTGGGACAGGTTCGTCGATAAGGCACTTAACATAATCAAAAATTTGTAATGATCCATTTAGAATAGCGTAATGAAAAAAATTTCTAAAAATCAGATGCTTTTAATAGGCGCCAATATCCTGTTGGTTTTGTTTTTAATTATCCTTGCCAATTCGGGAATCCTGCCAATGGGAGCGGGTGATTTCATATTTTTCGCGATTTTGACGCTGGCGCTGGCGCTCTACCGCCCAGGCTGGGCCTTTTTGTTTTTCGTCGGTACGATAATGTTGGAAAATATAAATCTGGCGCCGGCGGGGATGGGGATCGCCATCCGGCCGTATCAGTTTTTCGGCGGGATAACGATCCTGGCCCTACTCATCAGATTGTTGACCAGGCGGCTTGATTTCGAACTCGCAAGGCCTTCCTGGGCGGATTATCCAGTACTGGTTTTGGTCTTGGCCGGTTTCATAAGCGCCATAGGTTCGCCTGCCGCGAATGCCAGCCTGAAACAATCGATCATACTGGCTTCGTTCGCGGCGCTATATTTCTTGACGCGGAGTTTTTTGCGGACCGGCGCGGACATAAAAAAAGCCATTCCGTTTTTTTTGGGTGCATCGGCCGTGGTGGTAGCTTATGGCATTTGGCAGAACGTGCGTTTCGCGCAAGGCTTGCCGGATTTCGAAGTGATGCCGGGCCGTCCCAACGCCACGTTCACGGAAGCTGATTGGCTGGGGATGTTTTTGGTTTTTTTGTTGGCATGCGTCTATGCCATAATTTATTTTTTAAACAAGGAAGGTGATGACGGTGGTTCCGTAATTTCAAATTTAAAATTTAAAATTTCAAATCAAATCCAAATTACTAAATTTCAAGTCATCCGGATATTCCTGTATTTATTCCTTGCGATTATATATGTTTTATTGATCATAACCGTTTCGCGCAGTGCGTGGCTGGGAGCGGCGGCGGTGACATTCGTTTTTTTGTTCAGTGTTTGGACGCAATTGAAAATCTCTCCGAAAAACTGGCATTGGCGCGAAACGATAAGGCTGAAAGCCGTAATCATATCCACCGTGCTGCTTAGCGTGATTGCGGTCTATTTTTTCCATCTGACGGCTTTCCAGTTATCCGATCGGGCGCAAAGCACCGGAACGGGATTGCAAAAAATCACCGTCAGTTGCCAGGATGAAAAGACGGAATTCCAAGGGATGGAGCCGATTTCCGCGGATGAGCTGGAGCGGGCCGGATGTAGGCATATAGATTTGGAAGAGATCGAAGCGGAAAAAACGAAAGGTAATTTCGTGACTGAGGCGTACCGTGTCGATCCCAATATCGGCATCAGAAGCGTGATATACAAGAAATCCTGGGAGTTGATCAAGGCGCATCCGATTCTTGGCATCGGCTGGGGCGGTGTCGGCGGTTATCTCGGCACGGACGAACGCGGGACCGGACTCAATGCCAGCAATATCTTTCTGGAAACCTGGCTGGGCGCCGGCCTGCTCGGTTTGGCATCTTTCGTCGCGTTGTTGAGCATCATCCTGATCCGGGCCTTGCGGAATTTTATGCAAGCTGATTCCGAAAGGAAAGCCATCGGATTATTTCTGATCCTGGGGTTTTTCGCCATCCTGGTTCCGAATCTGTTCAACTCCGGAATTATGCTGGGATATCTGTGGCTGTTCCTGGGTGCGGCTTTTATTGATAATAAAGTGAAAAAATAATATGCGTATCGCAATCGACATCCGGAATATCGGCAAAAAAAGAACCGGAGACGAAGTGGTGTTTTTCAATTTGGTAAAAAACCTTTCCGTCATAGACCGGGAAAATGATTATCTGTTGTTGACCGACCGGAATCCCGAGAAGGATCTTGACTTGCGGGAATCTTTGGCGTCTTTGCGGTTGGCGCCTAATTTCACGGTTGTCAGTCTGTGCGAAAGCGGAGCCGGGAAGATTTCGTGGAACGCCTGGATCCTGCCGGGATATCTGCGTCGGAATCCGGTCGATATCCTGCAGGTGCAATATATCACGCCGCTTTTCGTTTCCCGCAAAATCAAAATCGTAACCATCATCCACGACGTTTCCTTCAAGGTTTTTCCAAAACTGATCAAAAAGACGGATTTGTTTTTTTTGAGCACCCTGATCCCCCTGAGCCTGCGGCGCGCCGACAAAACAATCGGGGTCTCGCGGTTCACGGCCCAGGAAATTATCGATCACTACGGGGTTGCTCCGGAAAAAGTCGATTGGATACACAACGCGGTGGCGGATAGTTTCCGTGAAAGCCATACGAAGGAGGAATTGGAAGTGGTGAGGAGGAAATATAGTCTTCCGCAGAATTTCATCCTTTATATAGGGACGCTCCAACCCAGGAAGAATCTGCCGGCATTGATCGAGGCATATGTCAGGATTCCGACGGAAAAACGCGGATATTGTAAATTAGTTTTGGCGGGCGGGCGGGCGCATAATTTCGACCAAAGAATCGATGAATTCATCAAGAGTTATTCCTTGCAGGAATATGTGATTTTACCGGGTTTCATTGATGAGGCGGATAAGCCGCTCCTGATGAAATTGGCGCATGTTTTTTGTTCCCCTTCCTTATATGAAGGTTTTGGCATTCCGGTTTTGGAGGCGATGACGCTTGGCGTGCCGGTGATCGCTTCAAACATCCCGCCACATATTGAAATAACGGAGGGTGCGGCGCTGTTGTTTGATACGGACAAGCCGGAAGATTTTGCCGATAAGCTTACTCAGATCGTGACTCAGGAGCCATTAAGGCTTAATTTGAGCCAAAAAGGATTAGAGCAGGCCGCGAAGTTCTCTTGGTTGGAAACCACGGAAAAGATGTTGGGCATTTATCAGGAATTATGCAATAGATCGAATTGATTGACAATACCAGGATTCGAAGTAAAATATATATTAATGCCCGTTCTGACGGATGGGTTGGGGTTTATTTATTAATTAAGGGAAAAAAAGCAATGTCTTATATTGAAAAGAACAACCCACGGATGAACGCTTCGCGTTTCGGGTTTATGGGAAAGCTATGGTTTAAGATCGCAGCCGCGATCGTGGTCGTGTTGGTCGTCATCGGAGGGGCGTTCGCCTGGAAAACCGACAGCGTTCTGAAGAAGATTTCCGACGGCGGACTGTTGGAGAGTTTGTCGCGTTCGATTCCGGGAGTCAATAATGACGTCAAGGGTGAAGCGGAAGGCCGGATAAATATCCTGCTTTTGGGGATGCGCGGAGTCGATTTGCCGGGCGGCGGAAATCTGGCGGATACCATCATGCTGGCGAGCATTCTGCCAAAGGAAAACAAAGTAGCGATGATTTCCATTCCGCGCGACCTGTATGTCACGGTTCCGGGAACCGGAGACAAACAGAAGATTAACGCGGTACATGCCTACGGGGAACAAAAAGGCGAGGGACAAGGAATGGAGGATATGAAGACGGCCGTTTCCGAAGTGACCGGGTTGCCGATCCATTACGCGGTGCGGACCAATTTTGCCGGATTCAAACAATTGATCGACGCGGTCGGTGGCATTGAAGTCACTTTGAGCCAGCCGTTCGACGAATCGATGCAATTCAACCAGGAACATGTCTGTGATTCATTTTTCAATATCCCGACCGGAAATTTTGAAAATAAGACGGTGAAGTATTTCAGCAAAACCACCCAGGCATACAAAACGAGAGTCGTGGCTAGTTATCCGTTGTGCAATGCTCCGCAAGACACTTTGGAGTGCGGCGGAAATTTCAAATTGCCAGCCGGAAAGCAGACATTGAATGGGGAACAGGCGCTGTGTTTCGCCAGGTCAAGATATGCCACGAGTGATTTTGAGCGGGCCAAGAGACAGCAGGAAATCATCCAATTGGTCAAGGACCGATTGATGAGTGCCGGAACTTTGACGGATTTCGGCAAAGTAAACGATATTTTGGATAGCTTGGGTGATAACGTGAGAACCGATATGAAATCCTGGGAGATAAAAAGAATGTATGAGATTTATGGCGGAATGGCCAACCCGCAGATTTACCGCAGGGTATTGGAGAATTCCGAAGAAGGCTTGTTATATAATCCGCCACAAGGCGATGCCGGATATATCCTGCTTCCGATCGGAGACAACTACGATAAAATCCGCGATATGGCGAAAAACATCTTCACGATGCCGGCACAAACTGACATCAAACCTAAGATTTAAGGCGGAAACGCTCCTATACGTCCAGGTGGCGCAAGGCTCGTCTATGGAAGTTGGGGTTTCTGCTCCGGATTGGCCGAGTGCCTGGATATAGCTAGGAATAACTATGCAAGAAGAACAACAATCTACAAATCCGGCAATCTGCGCGGAGGAAAAAAACCATCGTCTTTTCAAAAGATATTTCCTGTTTTTTGTTGTGATTTTCCTGATAATCGGGAGTTTTTGGGTCGGCTTTGTGAGTGGCAGGCGATCCCCGGAATCGACGACCCAGACCTATCCGATCGATTCGACCGTCGTCACAAACAGATTTCCGGCTGAAGAAAAAGAAGTTGATTTTTCCCTTTTTTGGAAAGTTTGGGATTTGCTTAAGGAAAAATATGTCAATCATGACTCTTTGGACGCGCAGAAGCTGGTCTATGGCGCGATCAGGGGGATGTTGGCGGCGACGGATGATCCGTATACGACTTTTTTCGATCCCAAGGAAACCCAGGAGTTCGATCAAGATATCAGCGGGAGTTTCGAGGGAATCGGAGCGGAGCTCGGAGTGAAAGATGGAATTTTGACGGTCATCGCTCCATTGGACGGATCTCCATCGCAAAAAGCCGGACTTTTGGCCGGAGATAAAATCTTGCAAATCGAGGATAAATCGACGGTAGACGTATCGATCGACCAGGCGGTCGATCTTATCCGTGGCAAGAAAGGTTCGCAAGTGAAATTGATAATCCTGCATAAGGGTGACCAGGAAACCACGGAAATTTCAATAACCCGCGAGACGATCAAGATCAAGAGTGTCAAAGTGGAGTTCAAGGAAAATAATATCGCGCATCTGAAAATAAACCAATTCGGGGAAAAGACTTCCAGTGAATTTGATGCGGCGATGAACCAGATCGTTTCACGCGGATCCACAGGCATCATCCTGGACCTGCGCAACAATCCGGGCGGATTCCTGACTTCTTCGGTTGAAATCGCCAGCCGGATGATCCCAAAAAGGAAAATTGTCGTAATCGAGGAAGACAGTCAGGGCCGGAAAGAGAATTTGTACACCGCCGGGGGCGACAAGCTTAGTGGAATCCCGATGGTAGTTTTGATAAACGAGGGTAGCGCCAGCGCCTCGGAAATCCTGGCCGGCGCCCTGCGCGACAACCGAAGCGTACAATTGATCGGGAAAAAATCATTCGGCAAAGGTTCGGTGCAGGAATTGATCAGTCTGCCGAATAAATCCAGCGTCAAGATAACGGTGGCTAAATGGCTGACGCCCAACGGCGATTATATAATGGAAAAAGGCATCACTCCGGACATCGACATCGATCTGACCGTGGATGATTTCAAAAACGACCGGGATCCGCAACTTGACCGGGCGATGGAAAAGATCAAGGAAATAATGAAATAAAATTTTGTTCCCAAGGCTGAATGTTAGATACACTAATAATTAAGCAAACAAAATGGAATTATTGAGGACTTTCCGGGACTTGGGTAAAGGCGACGCGGACATTGCCGGAGGCAAGGGGGCGTCATTGGGCGAGATGACGCAGGCTGGTGTCCCGGTGCCGCCCGGTTTTGTGGTTTTGGCCGGAACTTTCGAGAAATTTCTGGAAGAAACTGATTTGGGTGTCGAGGTTGATGCGATTCTGCATACAGTGGATCACAACGCGATGCATACGGTCGAAGAAGCTTCGGAAAAAATCCAAACTTTGATTAAGAGTGCCCAGATGCCTGGAGATATCGCTAGGGAGATAGCAGAAGAATTTAAAAAACTCGGCGCTGAATTCGTGGCGGTGCGATCGAGTGCGACAGCGGAAGACGGAGCGGAAAACGCCTGGGCAGGACAGTTGGATTCCTATCTCAATACGACCGAGAAAGACTTACTAGAAAAAGTCCAATATTGTTGGGCTTCACTTTTTACTCCCAGAGCTATTTTTTATCGGTTTGAAAAAAATCTGCACAAACAAAAAATTTCGGTGGCGGTGGTGGTGCAAAAAATGGTAGAAAGCGAAGTTTCCGGAATTGCTTTTTCGGTTCATCCGGTAACAGAGGACCGCAACCAACTCATTATTGAGGCTGGTTTCGGTCTGGGCGAAGCGATCGTGTCCGGACAGATCACGCCAGACAGTTATGTAGTGGAAAAAAATCCGCGCAACATTCTGGACATTAATATTTCCACGCAAACTCGAGGAATCTATCGTGCCACGAATGGCGGTAATGAATGGAAGGATATCCCTGAGCCGCAAGCTTCCTCGCAAGTTCTGACCCCAGAACAAATTTTAGAGTTGTCCGAAATCATCCTCGGCATCGAAAAGCATTACGGCTTCCCCTGCGACATCGAATGGGCATACGAAGCTGGCAAATTCTACATCGTCCAAAGCCGGCCGATTACGACTTTGGCTAAATAAAAAATAAAAAATTATGAAAACAGAGCAAAGTGATTTATTTGATCTAAAAACCCCCCTGGTATTTATGGATGGGACAGGGCTTTATAAAAAATTCGCAAAAGAATATATCACTCACAAAAAAGGATTTTTTATCATGGCGCCATCGGGAGCTGGAAAAACCCATTTTATTTCCAGTCAAAAGGAAAAGCATTGGATTGATGGTGATGATTTATGGAAAGCTGCCAACGCGCATCCAAAAGATGGTTGGTGGTTAGAAGCAGAGTCAGTAATGGATAGGATTGATCAAAGATGCGATGTGATTACGGTAGAGGCAAAAAAATTAGGATTTTGGGTAATGGGAGCTTCAAACTTCTGGCTCAAGCCGGATGCAATTGTCATCCCAGATTGGAATACGCATAAAAAATATATCAAGCACCGAGAAATAAATAACTATGATGGCGGAGCTACTTCAGACAGGCTAGAACAAGTAAAAAATCATCGAAAGTGGATAATGCAATGGGCAAAAAAAGGAGTGCCTAGATTTAAATCTGTTGAAGATGCGGTGAATTATTTAACAAAAAATTCTAAAAATTAGAATAAAAACGCTATGCAAGAATGGCCAGATCAAATTTTTCACAATAAAGGAGAGAGTTTAGAGATAGAAAGGATAACCTCAGCAGACCTGCAGGTAAGAGCTCCAGAAATGGATGAGACGGTGATTGTTTTGCAGCGCAACGCTAAGGATGATCGAAGAGAAAATTCTGAGGATATCGGCGCATTAGAGAAAGAAGCAGCAGAACAGGCAAGAAAAAAAGCTAAGGAAATTTTTGATGGTATTTTTGGCCGATTAAGCGAAAAAGAAAGAAAAACTTTGGATGTTATGATTGTTGCTAGTGATGCCGTGCTGACGACTCCAAGCGGAATAAAAAATAATCACAAAAGAGCGGTTGAAACAGCGGAGCAAATTATCTCTGGCCTGAGAGAATCAATGGAAGAATTTGATATTTTGGAAAATCAATTTTTGAATTCTTCAGCTACGCAGGATGGCGGGACAATCGAAGTTTCGGAATTAAAAGATTTATCTATGATGGAAGAGTCTCCAGAATTTGTCGATTTTTTAAAAAATAAATATGGGACAGGTGCGGAGTTTTGGGATGCATATGAAGCTGATTTAGAAAAAGAAACACGCTTGCAGATGAAGGCGGAAGGCCCGGATGATATAGCAAGACGCGTGAATTATGCGCTTTCGGTACAAGCGCAAATCGCTCATGAATATCATATGGCAAATCCTGGCAGAAGATTGATTATCTGGGCAGTGAGCCATTATGATTCCATAAGTCCTTTTATCAAAAAAAATATTGCCGGAATGGATATGAAATCATATCTGCCCGTTGATCAAGGCGCAGGAATTTCAATTAATATTGATAATCAAGGAAAGGCGACTTGTGTTATCCAAGAGAAAGAAATTGGTTTGAATTAATTTTTTTAATAGGAACATATGGAAAAAAGAATATTGAATTATTTCGGTTATGGAACAAACAGGGATCTGGAAATGATGGCGGCGATGATTGGGCGCAGAGATATCGAAGGGAAAAAAGGAAGATTGCTCGGCTTTGAATTATGCATCCAAAAAGCTAATGACATAGCTGATAAAATTTTAGGAACAGCGCCGGCCCAAACTTCGCCGCGGGAAATTGTCACTAGCGCTTTTGATGAAAATTTTGAGCTATATATTATCAGGCCCAAGGAAAATGCGATTACCTATGGCACAATTTGGAAATTGACGGAGGAGGAATATGGGCTAGTTAGAGATTGGGAGTTGCTTGATTTTGGCATGCAGGAAGATATTAAGGCGGTTGCGATGGATGAGGATGGAAAGGTGATTAATGTCATCACGCATGGTTCAATGTCTCCAGATATGCCAGCTAGCAGAGTTATAGAAGGGCCGGATTATGAGGATTATATTGTGCCGAAAGAGGCGATTTTAAAAATTGCTGCCGATGACTATGCAAAACATATTAAAGATATTGAACAAGAAAAAAATAACTAAAGCCGTCCAATGAGGATAATGGTATTAAATAAATTTTATGTAATCGCAAGGCTAAGCGAAGTCCCGCACTGAACGAAGTTCGAGTTCTGGGGCGGATAAGGTAATTGTGAAAAATATTAAGAGAGGATAAAAAAGGAAATAGTTGACGAAACTATTAGCAAGAGCTTCATCATTAAGTCGATAAGAAATATTTCAATAAACAGAGCTTTAACATGCTATAAAATATATTTCGGTCAAGTTAAAAAATAATAAGCCAATAATAAATCTATATATTATGAGAGAAAAAATTTCAACGGAACATTCTCCGGGTAGCTGGGAAGAAGAAATAAATAAATATGACAGAGGCGAAGTTGTAGATATTTATGCCAGGGCCGGATATCCGGAACTTATAAAGAGAGAAAAAGAATTTGCGGAAACAATGGGTGTGCCGGACACGGCTTTATTTAACTCAGGCATGGCTGCAATTTATACGGCCGTAGAAGCGGAAGAATTAAAGCCCGGCGATATTATACTTTGTGGCAAGGATGTATATAGCCAGACAAAGAAAATTTATGAAAACCTGGATAGGCGTGGAATTAAGGTTGAGTTGATTGATTCTGGCAATATGGAGGAAATAGAAAATATGGTAAAAGGCAAAAGGCCGCGTTTGATTATATTGGAAGACATTGCTAATTCCTCTGATATGCAGGTATGCGATTTGAGGGATCTTTCGCGCATTACTATGGATGCAAATAATGAATATAGACAAGATCTTAATCCGGAAAAATTATTGGAAAAATATTTAGCAAATAAAAACGAAACAATGAATTTTTCGGATGATTTAAGGCGGGAAATAGCAGAAAATATCTCAGAATTTAGAATGGGCGGGAATCCCTTCATTTTTAGGGGTGCTTTGAGAAAAATAGAGGGTGAGACCGAAATGGATCGAAGGGAGAGCCTCCGCGAACTTTCAAAAATAGTTAAGTTTGTTCTAAATAATTCTAGAGAAAAACTATCCTTAATCATAGACAATACACTGGCGTCGCC
This sequence comes from Candidatus Moraniibacteriota bacterium, assembly GCA_030679985.1. Lineage (GTDB taxonomy): Bacteria > Patescibacteriota > Minisyncoccia > Moranbacterales > UBA2206 > JAUXSK01. Next base: position 11,923 of record JAUXSI010000042.1, read on the forward strand.
TGCTCTTTATAATCCGACTAAAGATTTAGATGATGGTATCGAGGCTGTAGTAGTAGAGAGCGGCACCAAACATTATCAGGAAGGCGGGGATAAAATTACTATGGGCATCAGTTATTCTAAAAATGCGGAAAAGATGTTGGCAATCAAAAATAAACGCACAGAATTGGGAACTTATTTGCAACCAAATGACGAGAAGGAAATCCCGGAAAATATAATGGAAGAGATGCCGAATATTTTAAAACGCCACGCTGAAAATGCACTAGCTTTGGCACAGGCGCTAAATAACTCTGGAAAAACAATAGAAGTTAGTCATCCAAATTTGCCACAACACAAGCAAAGCGATTTGGCGAAGAAAATAGCACCGGAAGGATTAGTCACTCTGTTTTATCTAAAAGTTGACAGTGCGTCAGAATTTGTAAAAAGGGTAAGCCAATTAGGCGGGGACAAAATCGGCGTCGGCGCAAGCTTTGGACACAAAAAAACCTGGCTTTTAAATTTGGATGATAAAAGTGTTAGAATTGCAGCCGGATCAGAATCTGAGGAGGAATTCAAAAAAATATTGGAAATTTTTAATAATGCACTAGAGCAGTAAGTATTATGATAAATGAGGATAAAAATAATTTGATTTCAAAGCCGTGGGCGAGGATATCTTCTGAATGGAAAAAAACTGTAACTCCGCCCATGAGTCCATCGCCTGATGATTTAAAAATCTATAAAAAATGGATAGATAAAAAATGTAAGAAAGAAGAAAATCTGAATGTTTTGGTTTTGGGATCAACCGTGGAGATTAGAGAGTTGCTCAACGGGTATGATAAATTGAATATCACAGTCTGCGATATAAATAAGAATCACTATCTGGCTATGTCAAAATTGATGAAATCTATAAATAATAAAGAGTTCTTTATTGAATCAGAATGGTCAGTTGCTCCTTTAAAAAAAGAATTTTTTGACATTATAATCGGCGATGGGATTATCGCCAATGTTGAGCATAAAAATAAAATAAAATTTATGTTAAATATGGTCGAAACATTGAAGCATGATGGTATTATGGTGATCCGAGAAGCATATATTCGCGAAGAAAGATTGGTTGGAATAGATGAAATGTTATTATTATTTTCAAATTATAAAATTAATACATGGTCTCCGATGGAATTATTATTTTCTTTAGAGTGGGCTATTTATAATAGAAAGACTAGAAAAATATCCTTTTTAAAAATAGCAAGGCATCTTAGAAGGAAATATTACGATAATAAAGCCAAAAAATTTGTTTATCCTCCTAGTAAGGAAGTTGAAAAATTATTAAATCATCCGACTATATTGAAATGGCTGGAGATAAAGAAGGAATGGGATGTCTTTAACTATCCGGAAACAAAGAAATTGATAGAAAAATATTTTAAAATAATAGCAAAAGAACACGGACAGGATCATCTGACGCTGCCTACTTGCAAAATATTTGGCGATGTTATGCCAATCTGGGTTCTTGCGCGTAAAAATTAATATTAGAGTGCCAAAAAAATGTCTCATTTAATACAAGGCTGGAAAACAGCCAAGCAGAGAGGGAAAAAATCTAACAGGATTCCTCCATTTGCTCCGTCGCAAAAAGAGCAGGAATTTTATAAAAAATATTGCGAACGAGTAGCTAAATCGAGTAGTCTTCCGAAACGAGCTTTAATTTTGGGTGCTACGCCTGAACTTAGGGACATTGCTATCGGTGCAGGATTAGAAAGCGTTGCAGTTGATATAAGCGAGGAAATGATGAAAAAGTTTTCCGTATTTATGGAAAAACAGGAAGATGTATTGGATAAAAAAATTATAAAAAATTGGTTGGAAATGGATCTTCCTCCCGGCCATTTTGGCCTAATAATGGGCGATGCTTCCTTGAATAATTTGGCGACAATTGAGGATAATGAGAAAATGGTAGAAATTTGTGGAAATATTTTGGCGAGAGGAGGATATTTTGTTATGCGACAAATTTTTTACACGGAAGATTATGATGGATATACTGATCCCAGAGCAGTTGTGGGTGATTATCGAGCCAATAAAATCAGCTGGGAAGATTTTTTTATGGAATTAAGGATAAATTCATTTAAGGACAAAGTATACTCTTCAAAAAATTTTCAATATGACGCAGGCAAGGTTTTTGATTTGATCGAGGAAATTTGCAAGGATGGGTTAATAACCAAACCAGAATATGAAAGAATCAACACTTTTAGAAATAATTTAATTAACTCTTTTTACCCAAAGTATGAGTTTGTTAAAATGGCAGAGTATAGAAAGTTTAAATTGCTTGAAGAATATCACGATAAACAATTCTTATTTTCTAATTATCTGTTTATGATGTGCTTAGTAAAATTATAATTTTTCGGTTATGTTTTCGAATTTAATTTTTTTAGATAATTAATTATTATGAAAAAAACAGTATTTAAAAATCATCGTAAAAAATGGCAAGCATTATCCGTCAGCTGGCAAAATTTTACCGAGCCATCCAGGCCCAGTCGGGGAGATGTCATTAACTATAACAAGTTATTAGTCGAAGCGTTAAAGGGAAAAGAGGGGGCTAGCGTTTTGGTTTTGGGATCGACGCCGGAAATAAGGGAGTTGCTATTTAAATTTTGGATAACGAAAAAAATAAAAGTCGTCTGCGCGGATATGACCAGGGAAATGTATGATGCGATGTCAGAATTGGTTGATAATAAAATAAAAGACGAAAAATTCGTCGTGGCTAACTGGCTGGATATGAAATTTGATCATAAATTCGATGTTGTTATCGGAGATTTTGTTAATGGAAATATAGGTGAAAAATATAAAGATGCCTTTTTCAATAATATTGAGTCATTATTAAAAACGAATGGATATTTTATCCATCGAGATGCTACTGTTAGTTCGGATTGCAAGATCCCTAATGTGGAGTATGTATTTAAAAAATTCGTTAAAGAAGTTATGACAGAAGAATACACTCTAAAAAAAGCAGCAAATATGGCTGCTAATTATCTTGTTTGGGCAAGCTGGTTTAAAAATAACAGCAATAAAACATCCCTAGCTTACTTTTGGCGGGATATAGAAAAATTCGGCAAAAAAATAGCAGAAGCAAAATCAGAAAAAAATCTGATTGCCAGGGCAATTTTTGAAAGATTTTTATCTGCTTGGGGGCCATACAAGGATAAATATTGGACTTATAACACAATTCAGACAGACAATAAAATTTTGAAAAAATATTTTAAAATAAAAAAGGTGCTGTTTGCAGATGACTATTTTACCAAAGTGGCCAAAAATTCTCCTATGTATATGTTAAAAAAATAGTTTTTATGCCTACTTCCAATAAAAAATTAGTATTCATAAAGGAGAATCATAAAACTTGTCTTTGGCCCTTATGTATGACAGCTGAAATGCTTAGGTATCGCCTCTATAAATTGACAGGCAGCAATAAAAGCGGAGAGACATTAGGAGAATGGAAAAACAGGGTGAATCGCTGGGCTGCTGAACCAGGATTAAGGGAGGAAAAGATAACCGAAAATATTTTCAAAAAAGTGAGTCAGGATCAGAAGTGGCTTTTTGAAAATATAAAATTGATTTATTTTTATTCCGATCAATTGATAAAATTTACACAGAAAATATTTAATTATGATTTAAGTCTAAAATCCGACAGAGAATTATTGGAATTTTACCTGAAATATCGGGAAGAATTTTTAAATATGTATACGTATGCCTGGCTGCCAAATATTCTCGAGGGGAAAACAAATTTTTTTAGTTCAAAATTAGAGGATCTTTTGAGGCTAGAATTGAAAAAAATAAACAAGGAGGAAAAGATAGGCCAATTTATAAGTATATTGTCTGCGCCGGTTAAATTAACCAATAGAGAAAAAGAAGAATTGGACTTTTTGCGAATGGTTCATTCTGTAACAGAAAATAAGGATATCGAGAATTTATTTGTTAGTACAAAGTTGCCATTCATAGGTAATGAGATACGGGTGGAATATCCGGATGTGTATGAAATCATTACTAGCCATCATCAAAAATATTGCTGGATTCCATTTGATTATGACGGACCAGCTTGGGAATTGAGATATTTTCTGGAAAAAATAAAAAAAATTATTAAATCCAGGATAGAAATCGATAAAAAAATAAGGGAGATTAGGGATGGAAAAAGCAGGTTGAGAAAATTACAAAAAAAATACGAATCTGAATTAAATTTTTCAAAAAACAAGCAGCTATTTTATTTTTTTGAAATTGCTAGAGAATTGTTGTTTTTAAAAGATTATCGCAAGGACGCTTTGTATAAATCATATTACCATATGGATAAGCTGATAAATGAGATTGGCAGAAGATTATCTTTGTCCCCAATTCAAGTTAAGCATATTTTGCCCCAAGAGATGGAGGATGCGCTGATAAAAAGAAAATATGTAGAAGCGGAGCTAAATGAAAGAATAGGACATTCCGTTTTGTTATACAAAAATGCGAAAAAGGGGCAACACCCTCAAAAACCGATACAAATTTTTACAGGCAAAAAGGCTGGGAAGATAATAAGAAAAAAAATAAAAACCGAGAATATTGATAGTAAGATAAGAAAAATGAGCGGTCAAACAGCATACCCGGGAATTGCAGGAGGAAGAATTAAATTAATATTTTCGGCAGATGATTTGAATAAAATGAAATATGGGGATATATTGGTTTCACCGGCTACCAATCCCAATTTGCTTCTCGCGATGAAAAAAGCGAGTGCTATAATTACTGATGAGGGCGGTATTACTTGCCACGCGGCCATCGTGGCGCGCGAATTGAAAATCCCCTGCATCATCGGCACTAAAATCGCCACGCAAGTCTTGAAAGATGGGGATTTGGTGGAGGTGGATGCGGATAGCGGAGTGGTGAGGATATTGGAAAAAGCTAAGAAATAAAAAAAGAGCTTATGGAAATGGATGATTTCACAAACGAAGAACTGTCAATCGAACATGCCGATGGCTGTCCGGCGTTTTTTGAGATGACCCAGATCGGATTTACCAGCAAATTATACGGCACTTCGTTGCCGTCCTATGAAATGGCTATCAGTTATTTCAGCCAGGGCGAGGTCGACTACATCACGACTATCAAAAACCAGCAGGAGGTCGGCAGGAATATCGTGGAACAATATCTGCAAGACAAAAACATCATCGTTTCATTGCATACGAAATGGATGATAAATTACGCCGTGATGATGGAAAGTTATTACCAAGCGTTCCAGGAAGATTTCAGCGGATTGAGTGACGCGGGGTTGATCCAAAAATCAGACCGGCTGTTTGATTTTTATGCCAACCGGGTTTCGATGCCGGGACTCGTCGACGGTTTTATGTTTTACGCGGACAAGCGCCTCGTTTCTTTGGTGGAAGAATTTTGCAAACAAAATGGCATAGCTGATCCGATCAAGATAGTTTCCATACTGACAGCCACGGTCGAACCTTCTTTTTTCAATGAGGAGAAAAGTGACTTGCTAGAATTGATCAATGTTTCCAGGGAACGATACCGATCGGACGATGATTTGTTGGAGGCCGTGAAAAACAGAAGCGACGAGGCGCTGGATGAGGCACTCGGGAAACATCTGCTTAAATATTCCTGGATCAAGAGCAGTTATTACGGCTACAAGGAATATGGTTATGCTGAAGTGATTGCTGAGCTAGAAGGTTTGATAAAAAATAAAGAAGGATCCGAAGCGGATATTTTCATAAAAAACAAACGGGGAAAAGAAAGTCTGTCGCAAAAATATGGCTTTACCGCGGAGATAGCGGCCATAGTCGAATTGACGGATTTGCTCATAAAGTGGCAGGATCATCGCAAAATTTACACGCTGAGTTATGTGGTTTTGCGGGACAAGATATTGCGCGAAGCGGCGCGGAGAAAAAATATCGATTTTGAATTATTGAAGTATTCATTAGCTGGCGAGATGACCGGGATATTCAATGGCGGATTTGATCTGGCTGAGTTGATGGAGCGACAGCGCGGATGTGCGTTGCTACACTCTGCTGGCAAACTTGTGGAAATTCGCAGCGGCGATGAAGCCATCCGATTCAGAGCAGGTCTTGTAAAGAATAATCCGGGTAAGGCTTCAGAAATCAAAGGCATCGTGGCTTCTCTCGGGAAAGTCACTGGCGTGGCGAAAATCGTTTTGTCGATGAAAAGTTTGGACAAGGTCAATCCTGGCGACATCTTGATTTCACCAATGACCCGGCCGGAACATATTTCAGCTATGAAAAAAGCGGCGGCCATCGTGACGGATGACGGCGGCATCACTTGCCACGCGGCCATTGTGGCGCGCGAGCTAAAAATCCCCTGCATCATCGGCACCAAAATCGCCACGCAAGTTCTCAAAGACGGAGATTTGGTGGAAGTGGATGCGGAACGGGGAATTGTGAAAATAATAAAAAAAGCGTAAAATTATAACCAGTAATCAATAATATAAAAAAAATATGAATTTTGGAGAAGGTGGTTTAAGGGAAATAACTCTCGAAAAAGAACCTAAATATGTTTTTATGATTACGAGGCATGCGGAAAGATTAGCATCGGGTGAAATTTCTCCGGATGGCATCGAAAGCGCAAGTGAGAAAGGTGGACAAATTGGCAAAGAAGCGAAAGTAATGAAAGCCTATACTAGTGACGAAAAAAGCGGAAGAACCTTCGTTACAGGCGATCTTATTTCTGAAAAAAGCGGTATCAAGTCTGAATTGACGGAAAAACAATATGCTACGCGCAAAGTCGAAGACATACAATATGGGATATTAAACCCGGATTTTAAAAAAGAATTAAGCAAGGCTTCTGATTTGATTAATGAAGAAACCCTGAGGGAATTAGGTGAGTCGACTGAAAGGGATGCGGATGGAAAATTGAAAGTTGATATTGCGAAATTGCCTGATCAAGAAAAAATCGCACCGATCCGGGCTAAAAACCAAATATTCGGATTCAGATATATATTAAGAGAAGAAAATGATGAAGCGGTAACTCGCATGGCCATGAGCTTGGCGCAACAATTAAATCACGAATTTGAAATAGCGGGAAGATATGAAAGGAGATATCAGGATAAGGATAATTCCAAAGTTAAGAAGGATACCGTGTTGAATACCGTTACCCATGGCATGTTTATGGAATCTTTATTGAAAAAGGCAGGTGTTATGATAGACATGGATGGTCAAGAACATTCCATTCCCGATTTTGAAAGTGAGGAGTTCGGAGGGTTTATAAATACCAATGAATCCATTTATTTGGATATTGAAGATCCCAGAAGCTTGCCAGAAAAAATTCCAGTCAGATTTGAAGGATATGGCCGTCCAGTAGGCAGAGTTTTTATTGATAGATTGAAGCTTTTAGAATTGGCGGATGGATATGAAGAATGGAAAAAGGCAAAAGAAAAAAAATCAGAATAATTTTTTAATTACAAACATATGTCATCAGCAGTCATGCATTCAGGTAAATGGAGGATTAAACCTTCGAGCAAGCTTCCTATATTTTTGCGTTTTATGATAAATTCTTCTTTTAATGAGAAGGATGCTAGCAAAGTTGAGATTAAGACGGTGCTTTGTAATCGTACATTTTTAAACCATATGATGTATTGGGAAGCATCAGAATATAACAGCTTTGAAAAAGAAATCATTGATCATTTGAAAACAGATGATGGTTGGTTTGAGCGTTATTGTCAAAGAGAATTGGAAGAATGCGAGCTTTTGTATAAGAAAGGATTGGATCTCAAAAAGATTGATTGGTCTAAGAAAGATAATTCCGAGCTGAAATTTTTTTTAACAGACATATTGGATAAATATAGGAGCTTGGCTTGTGCTTGGTATGCGCAATATCCTCTGGATGAATATTTTGAGATTACTATCGAAGAAAAATTAGCGGAATATATCCATTCGGATGACCCTGATTTTAGGAGCTTGGTTTTGACATTCACAGATCCGGAGATGGCAACTGAAGTGAGTCAGGAAAGAATGGCTTTGTTGTCGATTGCGAGGGATTTTTTTGAGAAAGGAGAAAACCTGAATGAATTATCGGTTGAAGCTAACGATATTATTGATAGACATTTGGATAAATATGCCTATATAAACAGAGGATTAGCTACTAGCAAACCATATTCTTTTAATGATATAGTTAAGCGCTTGGGGGAGATAAAAAAACAGGTAGATGAAGGAGAAAAAATAAAAGATATGATTTATAATGCTTCTGAAGAAAAGGTAGCGGCTGCTTATAAATCCGCACTTGAAAGAATAAAACCAAAATCTGATTTTTTGGAAATAATCAGGAAGGCCAAGCATCACTCATATTTGCGCAATAGACGCGTAGAAGCCTTCTTTAATGCTGATTTTGGCGCGAGCTTTCTCTATTCTGAGATAGCTCGAAGATCCAATTTTAATCCGGACGAAATTATGGAAGTTACGGATGAGGAAATGTTCGGTGCCCTGGAGGGTAACCCGTTACCTGATGAAAAAGAAATGGCAAGGAGGCATGAAAATTATGCCATGATTGTCCGCAATTCAAAAACCCAATTGATTACCGATCCGTATGAGATAAAGAGAATGGAAAAGGATTATTTTGTTGATGTCGTCAAATCCGAGGAGCTGAAAGGCAGAGTGGCTTGCATGGGCGGAGTTATCCGCGGAAGGGCAAAAATATGTCTGGATAAAAAAGATATTTCAAAAGTGAATAAGGGGGATATATTGGTGGCGCAGTTTACTACTCCGGATTTTGTGGTGGCAATGGAAAAAGCGGCGGCTATAATTGCCGATCAGGGCGGACTGTCATCGCATGCGGCAATCGTATCCAGGGAATTAGGCGTTCCTTGCGTGATGGATACGAAAAACGGCACAAGGATAATTCATGATAATGATTTGGTTGAAGTGGATGCGAAAACTGGTGTGATAAGGATTGTTGAACGAGCGACAAATTAACCATATGATAAAAGCAATTTTTTTCGATTTGGGGAATGTTCTGGTTAAGGAAGGATTTGCTTCTGGAATCAGGGAGTATGAAAAAAATAATTCTTTGGCGGAGGGCAGTCTCTACCGTGCTATGCATGATTTTCCTTACTGGAAGGATTTTTCTTTGGGCAATATTTCGGAGGATACCTATTTTAGCGAGGTGATTAAAAATTTCAAAGGTGAGCTGGATGTGGAGAAACTGCGAAAAACGATATTTAAAAATTTTATTCAGAATGTCAAACTGGTGGAGTACATCAAGGCATTGAAGAAAAAATATAAAATCGGGATTATATCTAATAATCCAAAGGAATGGTTTGAGTATTTTTTCAATAGTTTCGGATGGGACGGCATCTTTAATATAGTTGCCGTATCAGGTAATCTACATATCCGTAAGCCAGCAAAAGAAATTTTTGATTATGCTCTCGCGCAAGCCGAAATATCGGGCGAAGAGGCAATTTATGTCGATGATCGTCCAGATCGAGTGGAGGGTGCAATATTAGCAGGAATGAAAGTATTGATTTTTGAAGAGACGAAAAGCTTGATTAAAAATTTGGACAACATAGAAGTAAAATCATGAATCAAGAAAAATTAAAGTCTATTTTCAAAAAAGATTGGTATATCCAAGGGTTCAACGGCGTGCCGATTTTTTTGAATTCATGCGCCGCGAGCCTGGTGCCGATGAAGGAGCGTTTGGGGTACGGATATTCCGGCTTCATCTGCGGCTACCAGGATGATTATTGCGAATATGGATATTTGCATAGCGATTTGGTCGGCGTGTGGGCGGAGGCGAAAAAGAGAATCAAAGAGGATGGAAACTATCTGATGAAAATAAAAAGCCAGTATGAGGAAATTTTCAAAGGACACGCGATGATGTTTGATAAAATCGGAGTTAGAGAAATCGGCCAAATGGATGACGCGGAGATTTTAGGCCATTTCAAGAAAAGTTTGGCGGCTATGACTGACTCCGTGGGCATCGCGCATGTCCTGGAAGGGATCGGCATGGAGCTTGAGAAAGAATTAAAAGAGGGATTATTCGAATATCTGGACGACAAGAAAAGTTTCAATAAATATTTCGCCGCCATAACGACCCCGACCAAACCGTCTTTCATAGCCAATGAGGAAAATGATTTGAGGAGCATCATGCGTCTGGAAGGCGAACCACTGGAGACGGCACTTGTCATGCATTTGAAAAAATATTTCTGGATCCAAAACAGCTATGTCGGTCCCAAAAAAATCAGCGTCGAGTCGCTTAAGGAAAGGATAGGGGTTATGCTTATGGAAAAAGAAGGTGCTTCCGGGCAAGGGAGTGTGGCTGTCCTGGATTTGAGTCCGGAATTGAAAGAGATGGTCGGAATAATCGATTTTTGCACCATATGGCAGGATGAAAGGAAAGAAAATATATTGAAATCCATCAGTAATCTGGGCATCGTCATGGACGAGTTGGCACAAAGGACGAAAATTTCCAGCCATCTGTTGTCCTATCTGGGCGTGGATGAGATTATGGAAATGGAAACAATTGAAAAAATGAAGAATCTAGAGGATGAGCTTATGGAAAGAACCCGAGGCGTGTTGTTTTTGGTAGATGAACATGGGGAGAAAAAATTCGTAGGCGAGGATTATGCGGAATATATCAGAATCAAAAAAGAGAGCGAAACGTCTAAGTATGATTTTGAAATGGATCTGCATGGTACGACTGCCAACGGGGGAACCGCTATCGGCCATGCGATTGTTTGCAAGGATATCAAAACTATAGACAAGGTGAAGGAGGGTGACATTTTGGTCGCTTCCATGACCCGGCCTGAATTCATTCCCGCCTTGCGGAAAGCCGCGGCGATCGTGACGGATGAAGGCGGGATTACTTGCCACGCAGCGATTATCGCCCGGGAGCTGGGCATTCCGGCAGTCATCGGTACCAAAATCGCAACTAAGATTTTGAAAGACGGAATGCTAGTGGAAGTCAAAGCTAATCACGGGTTGGTTAAAATAATAAAATAATATGGACGCACAAGAACTGAAAAAATATTTGGCGGACAATGAAATCGACGTGCAAAGCGCGCGGGCCGGGTTCGGAGCGGCGGATTGGGTTTTCCGGGCTTATTCGGAATCAGTGAAAATCACCGGTATCGATCATAACCATATTCATTGCTATTTCGGACCAGGTGCGGACGTGTTCTACCAATTGATTTCGCGGGATGATATTAAAAAATCTTCCCAGAAAATCTATGAGGATTATTTGGAAAATCCGGATAGCTTGAAAAATAAAATCGGGTCCCAACGGGGATTGATGGAAGAAATGGAAAGGCTGGGACTGGAATATTCCGGGAGGCCGGGAGCGGAAATGCCGGACATAGAGTTTCTGGGATATTTCAAACGGATAATCGATCTGGGCTATGAGTGGTGGCAATATGCCGTTATCGGCGAGGACAAAGCCGAGGTGGTCGATTGGGAAGTCGTGCCCCGGTTCCAAAAACGGCACGGCATCAATTATGAAGAAGCCCGCGAAGCGGTGAGCATATTGGCGCATCCGGACGAAATGGCGGCTTTCAACCAGGAGCATAAAAAGTTCCTTGGAATATGTTTGGCGGTTTGCGAAGAAATGGAAGCAGACGGGAAAAATGATTTTGCCCTGGCCTGGAAAAATGAAAAAATCCAGGGACTGGTCGGGGAATATCTGGCGGAATTTTTCTGGATGCGGACCAACTTTTATGAAACGGTGCGGATCACTCCGGAAATGCTGATGGATGACGTGCGCAAAGAAATCGAAACGAAAAGCAAAGACGGAATCAGGGAAGAAATCGGCAATATCGATAGCAATTTCGCCCGCATACGCGATAAAAAGCGAGAGATGCGGGACACATATGTTTTGAGCGAAGAAGACCGGATCGACATCGAATTTTCCCAAGCCGTAATCGCCTGGTTTGACCAAAGAAAGTCGGATATGATGAGGCAGTTCTATTATATCTACGCGATGATGCAGGAAATTTCCGCACGCAAAAAAATCGATTACCACACCTGTACGTTATATTTTATGGAAGAATTGTTCGATTTGTTGGAAAAAAACAAGCAGGTCGATCCGGCGATTATCGCAAAAAGGGAGAACGGCGTATTTTTGGCTTTCGAGCAAGGCCAGCGGATCGTCTATTCCGGCGCGGAGGCCGAAGAAATGTTCGATTTGATAATGAAAAATAACCGCAGGGATGTTTTGAGAGGGGTAGTGGCCAGCCGGGGCGGCCAAGAGAAAATCAGAGGAACCGTCAATATCGTCATCCGTCCGGACAAGAACGATTTTCAAGAAGGAAAAATCTTGGTGACTAGTATGACGCGGGTCGAGTTCGTGCCTTTGATGAAAAAGGCGCGCGCGATCATCACCAACGAAGGCGGCCTGGCTTGCCACGCGGCCATCGTTTCCCGCGAGCTTGGTTTGCCGGCGATCATCAGCACTAAGAATGCCACCCAAGTTTTGCAAGACGGGGATGAGATTGAGATGGATCTGAAAACCGGGGAAATCAAGGTCATCACGGCAATATCCGCGGCTTAGTCCGCCGGATTTGCTATCCTTCCAATTTTTGCTATAATAGTTATATGAAAATCATCCTCCTACAAGATGTGAAAGGTCTCGGGAAAAAGGGCGCCATCAAAGAAGTGGCGGAAGGTTATGCGCGCAATTTCCTGTTCGTGAAAAAGCTGGCTGAAATCGCCACCGGGTCCGGCTTGAAGAAAGCGGAGGCTATCCAGAAAAAGCAAATGGAAAAAGACCAGTCCGATCTGGAAAAGACGCAGGAATTGGCTGACCGACTGGAAGGCAAGGCGATCACGCTTATCGTCAAAGCCAAAGACGGGAAGCTTTTCGGATCGGTAGGGACCAAGGATATCGCAAAGGAATTGAAAAAGGAGAATATAGTCGTACCGGAAAAATCGATCGCCCTGGAAAGTCCGATCAGGGAACTGGGGGAATATGAAGTGAAAATCGAACTGGACCACAAAATCGAAGCGATGATCATGGTTTTGGTTGAAAACGCCTGATAAGCGCCGAGCGGACATACAATCATTTTTTTAAAAACCAGATAAGAAGTCGCAAGGGGAGGCGGCTTTTTCGTTTGTAAAAAATAAATTTTTAATAATATTATGAAAAACCGAAAATACATCTTTGTCGTCGGGGGAGTGATGAGCGGAGTGGGGAAGGGAGTTACGACTTCAGCGGTCGGAGCGATCCTCAAGGCGCGCGGATTCCATGTGACCGCTATGAAAATCGATCCCTATATCAATGTCGACGCCGGCACGATGAATCCGACCGAACACGGGGAAGTTTTCGTATTGGATTCCGGCTTGGAAACCGACCAGGATATGGGAAACTATGAGAGATTCCTGAATGTGACCTTGCCATCGGAAAACTATATGACGACCGGCAGCGTCTATGAATCGGTCATCCATAAGGAAAGGGATTTGAAATACAAGGGCAAATGCGTAGAAGTCGTGCCGCACATCCCATTGGAAGTCATCGAGCGGATCGAGAAAGCTTCCGAAAAAGCCAAGGCCGACATCTCGATCGTCGAAATCGGAGGCACGGTGGGCGAATACCAAAATATCTTGTTTTTGGAAGCGGCGCGGATGATGCGGATAAAACATCCGGACGACGTGCTGGTCATCATGGTCAGCTACCTGCCGATCCCTTCCAAGATAGGGGAGATGAAAACCAAGCCGACGCAATACGCGGTGCGGACCTTGAACGGAGCCGGCATCCAGCCGGATTTCATCATCGCCCGCAGTGAAACGTTCCTGGACCAAAGGAGAAAGGAGAAAATCGCGATGTTTTGCAATATCCCAGAGCGCGATGTGATTTCCGCCCCGGACATCGACAGCATCTATGAAGTCCCGATCAATTTTGAGCGGGATGATTTGAGCCGCCTGATATTGAAAAAGCTCGGCTTGAAATATGACAAGACCGACCTTGCGGGCTGGTATGACCTGGTGGAAAAAATAAAACATCCGAAAGGGACGGCTAGGATCGGAATCGTAGGCAAATATTTCGGCACGGGTGATTTCGTCTTGTCTGACGCCTACATCAGCGTGATCGAGGCGGTCAAGCACGCGGCGTACCACAACCACGTCAAGCCGAAAATCGATTGGATCAGCAGTGAGACCTACGAAAAAAATCCGGAAAAATTGGAAGAACTGAAAGGATATGACGGCATCGTCATCCCGGGCGGATTCGGATCGCGAGGCATCGAAGGCAAAATTTTGGCAATCGAATTCCTGCGTAAGAATAATATTCCGTTCCTAGGACTTTGTTACGGGATGCAATTGGCCGTACTCGAATACGCGCGCAACGTCTTGGGTCTCAAAGACGCCCATACGACCGAAGTCGACCGTAAAACGAAAAATCCGGTCATCGACATCATGCCCGAACAGAAAAAGAATTTGGAAGATGGGAATTATGGAGCTACGATGAGACTAGGAGCTTACCCAGCCATTTTACAAAAGGGCAGTATCGCCAACAAGGCCTATCGGACCGCTAAAATTTCCGAGCGCCATCGGCACCGCTGGGAAGTCAATCCGGAATATATTGAGCGCCTGGAAAAAGCGGGTCTCGTGTTTTCAGGAAAGTCACCGGACGGCAAGTTGATGGAGATCACTGAATTGCAGGCCTCGATCCATCCGTTCTTCGTTTCAACCCAATTCCATCCGGAACTGAAGACCAATCCGCTCAAGGGGCATCCGCTTTTCAACGAATTTATCAAAGCTGGACAGAAATTGAAGAAATAAACCGCATCGTTTAAGAATGAAACGCAAATAAAAAATCCTCCGGTTCACGGAGGATTTTTTATTCATGCAAGATTATTTTTTGCTGGCAGATTTGGCGGTCTTTTTGATAGCCTTGGTTTTTTCAGCCACAACCGCTTCAGCGACGACCGAAACGAACCTTTTGCTTTCCAAATTGCCGGTGAAAGTCCGCACCTTCTTCCGGGCGAATTTTACGACGCCGTCAATCATAGAATAGAGCGTATCGTCCTCGCCTTGTTTCACATTGGTGCCGGGTCTCCATTTCGATCCGCGCTGCCGGATAATTATGTTTCCAGCCTGGACCTTCTGGTCTCCGAAAATTTTTACGCCGAGCCGTTTCGATATCGAATCACGGCCCAGCTGGGTAGATCCACCAGCTTTACGATGTGCCATATTTGTTCACTTAAGTATTATATTTCCTAAAAAAAGTCATTCCGCCAAGACACTTGTCCATCACCACAATGTCCCAAGGGATAACGAGATTTATTATAGCAAAATATGCTACAATGTCAATATCGGATCGGCGTTGCTCCATAACCCATAGCCGGCGACTGGACGATTATGCTAAATTTAAGGGAATTTTGGGTCAAATATGAATACAAGATCGTTTTAGCCATAGGCTTTATGCTGATTGCGGCTATTTCTTTTGAATTTGGCCATATACAAGGGAAAAGCGTTAAATCCAGCCCGATAGTTGTTGAAAAACCGGCTGTGAGCTCAGAAAATGGCTCCGGATGCCCTGTTTCTGCCAAACCGGCATCAGATACCAATATCACCCCTAAAGCGCCTGCCGGGGCTGATTTGGGGTCATTGCAAAAATGCGCCTATGTCGGCAGTAAGAACTCCGATAAATTCTATCCGCCTACTTGCTCGTACGCCAAAAGGATCAAGCCCGAAAACATTGTCTGCTTCGCTACCGCCCAGGAAGCGCTGGCCCAAGGAAGGACCCAAAGCGCCGGATGCAAATAGGCCGTCGATGCCTCACCGCAGCCGCGATATTTGCCACAAAAAGCGATTGCGATTATCATAATATTTACGGGTGCATATGTTTAAATAAATAAACCTACAATTATGGACAAAAAAACCGTCATCATTTCGCTGGGTGGATCGCTGATCGTACCAGAAGAAATCGACTGGAAATTCGTGAAGAAATTCAAGGCGCTCATCGAGGAGCAGATCGGAAAAGGCTTGAAATTCATCCTGATTACCGGCGGAGGGAAAACCGCGCGCAAATACATCGATGCGTCAGCTAAAATCGACGACATCAATAATGAAGATAAGGACTGGATCGGCATACATGCCACCCGAATGAACGGTCATTTCATCCGTACGATTTTCCGTAAACATGCCCATCCAAAAATCAATACCAATCCGCATGACTTGGAAGATTTTTATAACTTCAAGGAAAGCATCCTAGTGGCGGCCGGGTGGCGGCCGGGCTTCTCGACGGACTTCGACGCGGTACTGCTGGCTAAATACCTGGGTATTAAGACCGTCATAAACCTTTCCAATATCGACTATGTCTGCGACAAAGATCCGCGTAAATTTCCCGACGCGAAAAAAATCGAAGAAATTTCCTGGAAAGATTTCCGCAAGATGGTGGGGGATAAATGGGATCCCGGTATGAACGCGCCTTTCGATCCGATCGCTTCCAGGGAGGCGCAGGAAATCGGACTTGAAGTCGCCATTATGAATGGCCAAAATCTGGCCAATCTTAAAAAATATTTGGAGGGTAAAAAGGCCAAAGGGACGATTATAAAATAAAGATTATCAATATGAAGCTGGTTTTGATATTCGGACCGCAAGCTGTCGGGAAAATGACAGTCGGCCACGAATTGGAAAAAATAACCGGACTGAAATTATTCCATAATCACATGACGATTGAA
The DNA here is from genome assembly GCA_030679985.1 of Candidatus Moraniibacteriota bacterium. Taxonomy (GTDB): domain Bacteria; phylum Patescibacteriota; class Minisyncoccia; order Moranbacterales; family UBA2206; genus JAUXSK01. The sequence continues at coordinate 28,526 of JAUXSI010000042.1, forward strand.
TTGGTAGATCCGTTTTTCAGTTACGGATCTGAGGTCGGCAAGAAATTGGTAAACATGTTCCGTAAAGAGATTTTTGAAGAGGTAGCCAAAAGCGACCTAAGAGGGATGATTTTTACATATGTCTGGTATTTTGATTCGCAAGAAGATGGGGATTATGTCCGAAATGTTTGCGAGATATTTAAAAAAAACGGCGGCGTAGTCTATTTTGTCGAACTTACGGCGGATTTAGAAGAAAGATTGCGACGTAACGATACGCCACATAGACTGAAACACAAACCAACAAAAAGAGATGTTAAAAAGTCAGAAGAAAATTTATTATCTTCCTTGAGCAATCACAGATTGAACTCATCGGCAGGTGAAATAAAAAATAAAAATTATATCAAGATAGATAATACTAATTTGAGCGCTGAAGAAGCGGCAAAAGTGATTAAGTCCAAATTTGATTTATAATTTTTTTTGTTATGAGTACTAATAATCACCGCAGCGGCGGAAAAATCGGCGGCCGGCACACGACGGTGATCGACGCGGCCCGGCCGGTCGTTGATTTCCTCCTCAAAAACCCGGCCGTAGCAAGTATCGCAGTGGGACACATCAAGATGGGGATCGGAACCGGCCCGCAGAGGATGAAGATAAAGGAGGAAACCGGCTGCCTGCTGGTCAAGATCCGCGGCAGCGCCAGTATCCAGGAAATCCGGATTTTTGCGAAAAGATTAACGGAAATTAAAAATGATTTGGAGGAAAGATTCAAAAACCTGCTAATTACGCGCTAAAAATCCCGTTTGGCAGCGAAGCCCGGCAAGGCGAAATTTTTTCAAACAGCCCTTGTAATATTCAGCACCCAAAGGCCGGGGAAATGCCAGATATCAAATTTTTTGGTTGTGAGGGTGATATTATCGGAAAATTCGTTGTCTGCCAATCCATCCGGCCGACTAAAATCAAATTTATTTCAATATCCGGAAACTAAAAAAGCCTCGTTTTCACGGGGCTTTCTTGTTTGGCAAACTATTTCTTTTTTACCGCCAAGGTTTTGGTTTCCTTGTCGACCACCTTGGCTTTTTCGATTTCCGTCTTGGCTTCAAAAGGCAGGACTCCCAGGATTTGTTTGAGAGCGACGCCGTCGACCTTCAGGACCGATTCCCATTTGTCGAGCGGTTCAAGGATTTCACGGATCTTTTTTTCATCGTATTTGTAGGTTTTGCGCAAAGACCGCGCAATGATGCCTTGCGCGCCGAAAACCCGTTCGACACCTTCTTGATCCATATATTGCAGAATCTTATCCTGGATTTCCGCCAAGCGGTCCTTGGTGATGGAGATAGCCGATTTCAGTTCGACATATTCATTGATGGCGCAGTCCACTTCCTCCGTATCTATTTTCCGCAACTCTTTGAATTTGTGCCGCCACATCGGACAGATATTCTGGTAGCCGCACCAATCGCAAAGAGGAGTGATGTTGGGTTCAAATCTGCCTCCCTCGATCAATTTGATGGCATCCAGAAAAAGCTGTTCACTTTTTTTGAGTTGTTCCACGGTGCGGGTGGCGGAAAGTTTCACGCCGTGCTTGAGATAATAGAGGCTGACTTTCAATTTACCGATGTTTTCGATTTCCTTGGGATAGCGCGAGAGGAAAGCCTGCAGATAGACGGAAAGCTGCAAATCGTTATCGACCTTTTCTTGGGAAGGCATTTTCTTGGTGGTTTTGTAATCGATGATTTCATAGCCGTCATCGGTCTTGTCGATGCGGTCGATGATACCGGAAATTATATGTTTATTATCAGCGGTCCCGATCTCAATT
>JAUXSI010000045.1 GCA_030679985.1 Candidatus Moraniibacteriota bacterium
TTTCGGATGAGATTTTTGATTGGGGAAATTAAAAAAGAACCGGATAGAAATCCGCTCCTTCGGTTTGAAGAAACTGCCAATTGGGAAATTGTTTTTTTGATCGTTTTTTTCACCCGGAGTTTTGTTTTGGTTTTTTTAGATAATCGAGATTGGATTATTCCTTGGTTTTAATTATACCAGGCCGGCGGTTTATCTACAATGGGAAGTTATCCACAGCAAGAGCATAAATATTTCAGAATCACCAAAAAAACGAGTGTATTCACACTCGTTTTTTCGTATCGTATACTCTCACTATTCGATTAACTCAAAAGTTTCGCATAATTGCGCGACCAATAGACCGCCTGGTTGGCATACCATTCATATGCACCGCTCGTAGTCCCGGACAAATACATTTTGGCCGAATTCCTTTCCGCGTAATAGTTATGCTCAGTCACTCCGGGAGTATCCGCCAAAAGAAGCGCCATCGCCACTACGCCATCCTTAGCATTCCACGGATTAGGATTGTCATTGCCGACAATTTCCGCTACTTCATCTTTGTAGTACATCCAGATATCCGGCATAAACTGCGGTACGCCCAAGGCTCCGCCCGTCCCGGCATAGTTTCCAGGATTACACGACACCCTTAGCCGATCCGTATCATATCCCAGATCTCCAGCTAACCTTTCAATGATTTTTTGTCGCTCCTGGAAAGTTCTCCAGGCAGCCGCTCCCAACCTGCCACGTCTATGTGCCTCCTCAGCCTCCGTTGCTACTTCCGCATAAGTACATTTGCCAGTATTCCGGCCCAAGTCCGATTCTACCGTCAACATACCCATTAAAAAGTCTTTGCGTACGCCGGTTTTTTCACTGGCAAATTCGGCTGCTTTTTCAATTTCTTTCAGATCGGAAATCGGTTGCGGAGTCCCTTTGTTATCCGCCATTTCCAGCACTTTTTCCTCAAATGAAGAATTATCCTGACGCGTTTGATCATATACCGCGGTATTTTTATTTTTAGCAAGCCTGATTAGGAAATCAGGAACCGCTGACCCTGCCGCTTGCGCCGGAGAGGCCCCATTGGCCAGAACGCCGAACAGCGCCGCTATGCTTAAAATTTTTAAAAAATGCTTTTTAATCCACTCTTCTTGTCTACAAATATTTTTTCTGATTACTTATTAATTTTGTCCTGTCTATGCTGATCCGATTTTGTCGAACCGCAATAGGACTATTGCCATCTATTTTCTTTGCCTGGAAAACCCATAATGGATTGTAATTTTTGGTTAATAAAAAAGGCTCTTTTGAACCGATTTTTATTTATCTGAAACGATATTATATCTGAATTGACAAAATTTGTCAAGGCCGGACTTGGGATATATTCGGATATTTTGCAATCGACAAAAAATGGGCTTAATACAGCCCATTTTTCCCAGCCTGCCGGCTATTACCTATTTTTTGATGTCCCGAAGATTTATAAGAGTTTTTTGTAATTTTTCGACCAATAGACGATGCCTTCGTAATAGTCCCTATAGAAAGCTCCTAAATAATTGATAGAAGCTTTTTTAATGGCCGATTCGCTACTGGAAGTCGCGCCAGCCTCCCGCAATTTTATCGCCATCGCCATCACTCCATCCGTAAGGCTCCAGGGGTCAGGATTTTTGTGCCCTGTCCGGGCGGTTATCCTCGCTTCATATCCCCTCCAAACATCCGACATAAATTGCGACACACCCATCGCTCCACCTTGCCCGATATACCCGCTCGGGGAACAGGAAACTTTTTTAGTTTTGCTGTATCCAAGCGTATCCACTATATCATAGAAAATGTCCTGCCTCTTATACAATAAGTCGATTGAAGCCTGCCATTTTTTATTTTTTTTCAAAAGGGTCTTGTACCGCGCCACAGCGACCTTTTCCACTTCTTTATAGGTGCACTGACCGGTGTTCGCCCCCAGATTGGTTTCCTTCTTGAGAAAGCCATACAGGACACCTTCCGGAACGCCGGTCTTGTCGCTCGCATATCTGACCGCATCTTTGATATCCTTCGCGTTATAATTCGATCCCAGTAATCTATTCAAATCGCTTTGCATCTCAGCGAATTTTTTCTGCAATTCCGCCAATGTGGCCTCAGCCTCCTGGATATCTCCAGCCACCATTCCCTGTTCCGCTTTTTTCTGTTGCAACAATTCTTCATGCTCCGCCTGCTTATCCGCCAATTCCTCCTTAACCTCGCCCAATCTCGTTTGCGAAGAATCTATCTCATCTAAAACGCCTATTATTTTCTCTTTCAAATTCAAAGCCTGGTCTTCGTTGCCAAAAATATCATTCAGATTTTCATTGGCTACCGCCAACCTTATGACCGGATCCTGGTTATTAGCATACATCTCCTGCAGATAGGCCATCAGCATTTTACGGTGCAATTCCATCCGCTCATTCAAATTGGTTATTTCCGCCTCCTTCCTGGAAATCTCCTCGGCAGTCTGTGCCAGCACATTCTTCGTCGCTCCGACTTGGACCGTGACTTTATTGTAAATGATTTTTGAAGCGTCCAGTTCCTGCTGAGTCTTGTCTATCTTTTTTTCTATCTTGCTCATATCGCTTTGGATATCCGCCGCGTCATCCGCCGCGTCCGCGACATACGGATTGAAAACGCAAAAGACCGCCAATCCGATCAGCAATACCAAGACTTTTGATTTTTTCTTATTCCATACCATTTTCATTATCATAGCATAATTTTGCGTAATTTAAAAACCGCTTCACTGATGAAGCGGTTTTTGAGTGCAGGAAGGGGAAGATTACTTCTTATCCTTCTTTTCTTCCACAGGAGCCTCCGGCTTGACTACGCCTTCAACCTTAGTAACATCCGCATCAACCTTATCTTCCAACTGGGCCAATTCCTCATCAGTTCTTGGCGGGGTCACCAAAGCCACTACGGTCTCCGGATCGATATCCAATTCGACTTTTGCAGAAACCTTCAAATCTCCGATCGTAATATGCTTTTCAAATGAATCGATGACTGAAATATCCACATCGATATGCGACGGCAAATCGGCTGGCAAACATTTCACCGTTACCTTGTCGATACTCTTGACCAAGATTCCGCCTGATCCTTTGACGACACCGGATTCGCCGATAAAAACCAACTCCACCTCGGTTTCGATTTTTTCATCCATCCGGACCTGGAAAAAATCGATATGGGTGAATTGTCCGCTTATACCATTCCGTTGGATTTCATGGATCAAGACATTGCGATCATCCTTGCCGTCAATCTGCAAATCGATAATCGTACTCTCTCCTGCTTTTCTCAACAGTCTTCGCAAATCCAGCGCGTTGACCCACAAGCTCTTTGATTCGACTCCGCGCCCATAGACGACGGACGGGACCGATCCCTCCCTGCGACCTTTATTGGTCTTGCGACCGCGTTCTTCCCTTGACTTTGCGTCTAGCTTTACCTTATCCATAATATTTACGCCCTACCTGCCCCGCATAGCGGAACCCCTCGGACATTAAAAAAAATTAACTGCCTTTGACTAATCGCATAATATCTCCCTCTCCACTTGAAACGAATTGATACAAATCCAGCACTTCGTCCGAATTTATAGCCTCTCCGTCAAATTTACTTGCAACTTCTTCTTTATCCAAATCAGTCGCCATTCCGACACTCATCACCCCGAGCTGGTTATTCAACAAAAAAACGATCGCCGCACTCCGGCATTTCGCGCAAGTGATATGCATAGTCGTTTTTTGTTCTTTTTCGCTCAGAATGACTATATCAGTAGGATCCAGCAAGTTTTCGCAAACTGAACATTTGGCTAATAAATCAGCTTGATTAGGCTTATTTTTCATATTTTTGTACTCTGAGATTCTAACACATCCAGCAATCTAGTCAACCCCTGCGCCACCCTTGAAGACCCTAAGGACTTTTTAAGCGTAACCGTAAAAACATCCGGTCGGATAATGGCAATCGACTCAGGAAGATTTGATGCGTCGCGCGTAGATACTCTGGATTATACCAAGCGAAGCCAGCACGGAAATCATCGAGCTTCCGCCATAACTCAAAAGAGGTAATGGCACGCCTGCCACCGGCGCCACGCCGATATTCATACCCACATTCACTAAAATCTGCAAAAACAACATCGTACCGATGCCGACTGCCAACAGATAGCCGAAATTATCCCGGGCAAGCCTCGCGGTTTCCTTGATCCTATAGATCAAAACTCCAAACAATCCCAGAATCATAGCCGCTCCAGCAAACCCCAATTCCTCAGCAAAAACCGCAAAAATAAAATCGGTATGTTTTTCCGGCAAAAAATTCAATTGGGATTGTGAGCCATGTCCTAAGCCTTTGCCCCAGATGCCGCCCGAACCGACAGCTACGATCGATTGGATGACGTTATAACCGCTCCCGCGCGGATCCCGCTCCGGGCTCACGAAATTCATCAGCCTTTCTTTTTGATAATCCTTCAATATGAACCAACCCGTCGAAGACATCATCACCCCGACCAAGACCAGACTGATCAAAATCCGTTTATTCAAACCGGAAACGAACAACATCCCCGCCCAGATGCCGATGATTACGGCGGCCGAACCGAAATCTGGTTGTTTCAAAATCAGCATTACCGGCACGAACACTAAAACTATCGAAGCGACTGTCCTGACCACGACACTCAGATGGGTTTTTTTCTTGGACAAAAAACTGGCCAAAAAAATTATCATAACCACCTTGGTCATCTCCACCGGTTGGATATTAAAAGATCCAAAACCGATCCAGCCGGTCGTACCTCTGATGGTGGTGCCCCAAATCACCAACAAAGATAGGATTATTATCGTCAAGAAATAAAATTTGGTGCTGTATGTGATGAATACCCGGTAATCATATGCCGAAAAAAACAGCATCAAAAACAGGCCGATCGCGACCGAAGTCAGTTGTTTTTCGAAATAATTAAGTTGCGTACTGATTTCAGTCGAAGAAATGCTATACAATGTCATCAATCCCACTGCCAGCAACGAAGATACGGTGATCGTAAGTATCCAATCAAGCTTTAAAAAATTTTTCATATGTGATATCTAGCGCGGAGCTAGCGGTAATCCGTTTGTTGGGAGCTTCCGGATTCGAAATTTTTCTTGATGAATGATTCTTCATCAAAAATGTCAACCTCCGCCTGGACTTCGAAATCCATAACCTCGCCCGGAAACCTATTAAGCCACAAGGACCTGAAATCCCTGTTTTCTCCCGATTTCACCGTACGCATCTCCGTGGAATTCAGAGCGATAACTTTTTCATCGGAGTTTTTTAAGATGATTTCCAATTTGATCAAACTGAAATCATAGGGGCTTTCATTCTTCAAGAGACCGATAACCTCGCTGAACCCGACGCCTGAGTTTATCGGATTATATTGCTTATTCACGACCTTCAACTGCGGTTTTTCAAAATAACCCGTGAATTCAACCCAAGACTGGCCGGTTATGCTGAATTCAACGCTATTGGGAATTTTATCCGTTTCGATATTGCTTTCTATGATATATTTGCTTTCCCCCGGCAAAATATAACCGGCGCCTTGCTTGGTCGCTATGACATTTCCTTCCGCGTCCTTCAATCGGAATTCATACTGGAAATTATCGCTGCCGAAAATATTGTTCGGATTGGACACCCGGCTATACAAATCATATTTATTGACCGCGCCGCTTTCCACAAAACCGCTTTCCTGGCTGACCAAGTTTTCGGCTGTGATTTTTTCACACTTATCCGGACACACCCCGCCGCAATCGATGCCGGTTTCATTTTGGTTTTTGATGCCATCCGTGCAAGTCGGCGCCGGACGAAGCCGTAGATACACGGAAAAAACCATCGACAAAAAAATAACCGCGAAAACGGCTATGATAATAGTCCTTTTGCGTTTATACCTATCCTGCCAAAAATCGCCTATGGCTTGTTTTAAATCATCCCACATTTCCATATTTTATATTCTAACACAAATTTTTCCACAAAAAAAGAGCATCTTAAAATACTCTATTTCTACGCTAAAATTGGCTGTTTTTTTTGCAAATAAAAAAGAGCATTGTTTTGGCGGCGTCCTACTTTTCCTAAGCTAATGCCTAGATATCATCGGTGCTGAAGTGCTTAACTGCCGAGTTCGGAATGGGATCGGGTGTGACCACTTCGCTAGAACCACCAAAACAATGCTCTTTTTAAAATGCGTTTATGACCGGAGCGAAAAACAAGAAAGTAAATGTCGCAATCGCGATTACGGAAAAGATTATGAAGATGAACTTCAAACTTTCCCCATACTTATTCAGATACATTTTCTTATTTTCATCCATTGTAAACATACTATATGGTCTTATCATGTAAGTCAAATGCCTTGTCGGATGCCGTTTTGACCGGATCCGACTGGAGCCATTAGAAACTATTAACTGCTAACCGATCTAGCGACAAGTAACACGAGACACGAAACAAGAAAACTTGTTGCATGTTGCATGCTACACGCCACTAAAAAATTTAAATTTAAGAGTGTAATTTTGATTTATTAGTATCTCTCGACTTAATGCATTGCTGCACTTGCATCTGAGACCTATCAACCTAGTCATCTTCTAGGAAATCATGTTGAAGCAAGCTTCAACAGTTGCCTTATCTTGAAGGAGGCTTCCCGCTTATATGCTTTCAGCGGTTATCCTTTCCAAACATAGCTACCGAGCAGTGCTCCTGGCGGAACAGCTCGTACACCAGAGGTTTGTTCTTTCCGGTCCTCTCGTACTAGGAAAGACTCTTCTCAAGCAACAACGCCCACAGCAGATAGGAGACCAACCTGTCTCACGACGGTTTGAACCCAGCTCGCGTACCGCTTTAAATGGCGAACAGCCATACCCTTGGGACCTTCTCCAGCCCCAGGATGCGATGAGCCGACATCGAGGTGCCAAACCCCTCCGTCGATGTGGACTCTTGGGAGGGATTAGCCTGTTATCCCCGGGGTAACTTTTATCTGATGATCTTCCACGCTCCTATAAGCGATGGTCGGTTCACTAACTTCCACTTTCGTGACTGGTCGACTTATAGGTCTTCCAGTAAAGCTGGCTTGTGTGTTTGCGCTATCGATCCGATTTCCATCCGGATCTAGCCAACCTTTGTAAACGCCTCCGTTACTTTTTGGGAGGCGACCGCCCCAGTCAAACTACCCACCAGGCACTGTCCCCGATCTGGTAGTTGAATTATAAAGGGTAAACCCTTTGATGTCGTCGCTCGCTCGGAAATTAAAACTTGTTTTAATTTCTCTCGCTTCGCTAGACAATAAATTGGGCGCGTTAGTAAATATAATCATCATTAATGATAATCATTATCGTGTCCTTTACACTTTTCTGAATACCATTAATTGATCATATTTTCTATATAATCCAACTAACAGATCAGGGTTAGAATTGCGACTTCAGAAGGGTGGTATTACACTGGCGGCTCCATCCCGACCGAAATCGGGACTTCAAAGCCTCCCACCTATGCTAGGCAACTAAAAACACAACCCAATACCAAGTTGTAGTAAAGCTCCACGGGGTCTTTTCGTCTTGCCGTAGGTCGACGGCATCTTTACCGTCATTGCGATTTCACCGGGTCCCTTGTTGAGACAGTTTCCCAGTCGTTACACCTTTAATGCGGGTCGGAACTTACCCGACAAGGAATTTCGCTACCTTAGAACGATTATAGTTATCGCTGACGTTCACTGGCGCTTCGGGGATTGGCTTGCACCGCTCCCGTTAACGTTCCAGCACTGGTCAGGTGTCAGCCCCTATACTTCCCCTTACGGGTTTGCAGAGACTTGTGTTTTTGATAAACAGTCGCCAGGAATCTTTAACTGCGGCCCCGATACGAATCGGGGCGAGACATCTCCCGAAGTTACGTCTAGTTGTTTTGCCGAGTTCCTTAACAAGGGTTCTCCCGTTCGCCTTAGGCTACTCGCCCAGTCCACCTGTGTCGGTTTTAAGTACGGACGCAATATTATTAACCTTAGAAGTTTTTCCCGGTACCCTGCTCATCTCCGTTCACCCGATAAATCGGACTTCCAGTCGCACCTTGGATTTGTGCTCGCGGGATTTGCCTCGCGAACGTCCTCAATGCGCCTACCCCAATCCAATAAGGGGCAGAGACTACTAGGATACGTCACTCCATCGAATAATATTGCGGGGCCGGAATATTAACCGGCTATCCATCGACTACGCCTTTCGGCCTCGCCTTAGGACCGCCTAACCCTGGGTTGATCGACATTGCCCAGGAAACCTTAGACTTTCGGCGTCAGAGGTTCTCACTCTAATTGCGGTTACTCATGCCAACATTCTTACTTCTCATCGCTCCACCGTGGCTCACGCCTTCGGCTTCGCAGCAGATGAGAACACTTCCCTACCACTCCGATAAATCGGAGTCCGCGTCTTCGGTACTATGTTTAGCCCCGTTACATTTTCGGCGCGAAATCTCTGGACTAGTGAGCTGTTACGCACTCTTTAAAGGATGGCTGCTTCTAAGCCAACCTCCTAGGTGTCTGGGAGATCTCACTTCCTTTTCCACTTAACATAGATTCAGGGACCTTAGACGGCGGTCTAGGCTGTTTCCTTTTTGAGCGTGAAGCTTAGCCCTCACGTTCTGACTGCCGGGATAAAATCACGGGCATTCGGAGTTTGGTTGAGAGACCTAGGATTGCTCCATGATCCCTCATTCAGTAGCTCTACCTCCCGTGATTATGTTCCCCGACGCTAGCCCTCAAGCTATTTCGGGAAGAACCAGCTATGGCCGAGCTCGATTGGAATTTCTCCTCTACACACAAGTCATCCCCGCGTGTTGAACGGCGCGTGGGTTCGGGCCTCCCGAAGATGTTACTCTTCGTTCACCCTGCTCATATGTAGCTCGCCCGGCTTCGGGTCTAATCCATGCGACATGGTCGCCGGTTAAGGCTCGCTTTCACTACGCATATTCTACATAAGTAGCTTATGCAAGCCGCATAGAATTAACTCGTTGGCTCGTTCTGCAAAAAGCACGCCATCACCCCGACACAAGTGCCGGGACTCTGACTCTTCGTAAGCGTATGATTTCAGTTCTATTTCACTCCCCTCAAAGGGGTTCTTTTCACCTTTCCCTCACGGTACTAGTTCACTATCGATCTGAAGTAATATTTAGCCTTGGAGCTATAGTGGCCCCGGCTTCAGACGGGATTTCTCCGGTCCCGCCTTACTTGAGAATAACAACAATAAAGTTGTTTCGTTTTTGCATACAGGACTATTACCTTCTGCGGTCCCTCTTTCCAAGGGTGTTCTGCTAACGAAACAATTTGTAACTCTACTCCCATTGCTTATTAAGCGTCCCGCAAGCGGGAAACTTAATAAGATAGGACGTCGTTACCTCGCAACCCCGCTCGCACAAGTGCGAACGGTTTAGGCTCTTCCGCTTTCGCTCGCCACTACTGACGGAATCATTTTATTTTCTTTTCCTCCAGGTACTAAGATGTTTCAGTTCCCTGGGTGCGCTTCATCAACCTATGTATTCAGTTGATGATATCCCAACGCAAATTGGGATGGGTTTCCCCATTTGGAAATCCCCGGATCAAAGCTTGCTCATCAGCTCCCCGAGGCTTATCGCAGATCGCTACGTCCTTCGTCGCTTACTTCAGTCAAGGCATCCACCATACGCCATGAGTAATTTACCGCTCTATCGCAATAGTTCGCTCGTATCGAAATGATACAAACGAACCGACCAGCAATTAGTAATCACTAATTGCTATATTTGAAATCTTCATTATATTCTCGCCTTCCGCAAGACTGCGAAAAATGATAATTCAGACTTCGACGTTATTCGATTGTCAAGGTCCGTCTAGTGCGGAAATATTGATCTTTAAAGCCCAATTTATCGACCAATATTTCTGCACAAGGAACAAAAAACCGCTTCGGGAGAAGCGGAGCAAGGGCAAATAGAAACACCCAAAAGTTTATCCGCTTCTTTTTATAAGGTTTATGGAAATATTTCTCATTTAATTCGCTAAAAATTAGATTTTATTTTGTCTTTACCGCGCTTAAGCATCATATTATTTTTCCAAATCCTTGTCAAGCGTTCGCCCAACTGGAAAATATCAATTATGCCTCATTCCTTATCTGCCCCATAATTTCACTTATTTTAAGGCGCAAATCATCTTTTGAACCGTTATTCTCAAGCCTAAAATCGGTTTTTTTTCCAATTTCCGGAATTTGGACTTCGGTTTCGGCTTTTTCGTATTCTTGAAATTTTTCAAAACTCACTGCGTCGTCTGATTTTTCGCCCCGATCGTATATTCTTTCCCATCGCGCTTTACTGTCCAGAGTGACATAAATTACATGTGAATTTGGGAAACTTTTTACAAACTCGAAATCTTCTTTTATTCGCATGCCGTTAAGAACAATAATTCCCTCGTTTACCCTATCAAACTTTCTTCTTAAGCTATCCGAGATTACTCCGTTTTTATACTTTCTTCGGATATTATTGGAGAGCCAGATCATGTCTTCCCGACCAACCTCTTCCTTGGGTAGAAATACTTCCAGCGCTTCACGAAGCGGATCGCTGAATCGGAAAAGATGTGCGCCGTATTTATTTTCCAGATAGTCCGCTGCCGTATCCTTCCCGGAACCCATTTCGCCCACCAGACCGATGATTATTTTTTTTGTTCCCTTTTGCATATGAGCAAACAAAAATTGAGAGTTTTATCTCTCAATTTATTTTCATTTTACACATTGACATTATACGATTTTCCCATCGTCGAACAAATCGAAATGCTCTTGATGAACTTTCCTTTGGTTGCCTCAGTCTTGGCTTTTTTCAATGCTTCCAAAAATATTTCAAAATTCTTTTCAAGTTTCTCATTTTCAAAAGATACTTTTCCGATGATCTGATGGACGTTCCCCGAATTGTCATTCTTGAAATCAGCCCTTCCCTTTTTGAGCGATTCGATAATCTCTTTTACTTTCGGCGTGACTGTTTTATTTTTCGGATTCGGCATCATTCCTTTTGGTCCTAAAATCTTGGCAATGGTCGCGAGTTTGGGCATCATTTCCGGCGTCGCGAGAGCCATATCCGCGTCGATCTTTCCGGAAGATTTTATCTTGTCAATCAGCTCTTCTCCCCCTACAAGATCGGCTCCGGCGGCTTCGGCTTCTTTTTTTTGCGTCGTGGTAAAAACCGCCACTTTTATTGTTTTTCCGGTGCCATATGGAAGCTCGGCCACGCCACGGACCTGCTGATCGCTTTTCTTGGGATCGATTGTGAGGCGCGCGTGAACTTCGACAGATTCGTCAAACTTCGCTTTGGCATTTTTCTTTACTTCGGCAACTGCTTCTGTTATGGAAAATATTTTATTGTTTTCTGATTGATTCATGAATTTATCTACGGTTTACACTTATTCGACTTTGATACCCATTGATCTCGCCGTTCCCTCAACGATTTTCATCGCCGCTTCCACATCATTCGCGTTCAAATCGACCATTTTCGCCTCGGCGATTTCACGAACTTGGGCCTTGGTGACACTCCCGACCTTCTGCTTCAGGGGATCAGCCGCTCCTTTTTCAACTTTGGCCGCTTTTTTGAGAAGCTCGGCGGCCGGAGGAGTTTTCAGCACAAAATCAAAACTGCGGTCTTCATAGATCGTTATTTCAACCGGAATGATATCTCCGCTTTTGTCTTTTGTGGCGTCATTAAACTTCAGACAAAAATCCTGGATATTGAGACCGTGCTGGCCCAGCGCCGGCCCGACTGGAGGCGCCGGATTGGCTTGGGCGGCTTTTATTTGGAGTTTGACGACTGTTTTGATCTTTTTAGCCATAAGTTTATATTTTCTTAATTTGCAAAAAATCGAGCTCTACCGGCGTTTCCCGTCCGAATATTGAAACCAGGACTTTTATTTTCCCTCTCGCTTCATCGATCGCGTCAACCTTTCCGTCAAATTCCTTGAAGGGTCCGTCAATTATTTTTACCGCTTCCCCTTTTTGAACATCAATCTTATATTTCGGTTCGGAAACTCCCATCCTTTTTTTCATTGAATCAATCTCTTCCTGGGCGATAGGAGTCGGAGTGGTTCCGAGTCCGATGAATCCCGTCACATTCGGAGTGTTGCGAACCACATACCAGGAATCATCGGTTACGACCATTTCCACCAGGACATAGCCCGGAAAAATTCTTTCCTCGATGACAGCCCGTTTGCCGTTTTTGATCTTGATCTTATTTTCTTTCGGCACCATCACTTCAAAAATCCGATCCTGCATATCCAGGGATTCAATTCTTTGCTTCAAGTTTTTGGCCACATTGTCTTCATATCCGGAATAGGTATGGATGGCATACCAAGCGCGGCCGTGATGTTGGGTTTGTTTCGCCATAAAAATTGGAAATTACTTTATCACATATGTCCGCAGAATATATTCAAAACCGAAATCCAGCACTCCCAAAAAAATCGCTACTCCAATGCTGACTCCGATAACCAGGCTGGTGTATTTTATCGTCTGGCTCCTGGTCGGCCAGTTGACTTTCCGAAGCTCGATGCGAGCTTCTTTTATGAATGTGAGAATTTTGTTCATATCAAGCCTTTTTTAAAAAGCCTCTGGGGCTTTTATGTTCCCAGTATATATTAATGGATAAATATGTCAAGAAACAACTAAACATCCAAATTCGCCACGCTTCGCGCGCCCGCTTGGATGAAGCGCTTGCGCGGTTCGACTTCGCTTCCCATCAGGATATCGAAAATTTTGTCGGCTTCGACGGCATCTTCCACTTTCACTTGATACATCACGCGGTTGGCCGGATCCATCGTGGTCTCCCAAAGCTGGGAAGGATTCATTTCTCCAAGACCTTTGTAACGCTGGATATTCACGCCTGATTTCTTCTCTTCGTCGCTAATTTCGATTTCCGCTTCTTCTTTCTGTTCCGTTTTTTTCTTGGCTTTGGCGATATTCTTCGGCTTGGCTTTTTCTTTTTTCAAAAATTCTTCAATAATTTCGCTTTTGTCTTCTTCGTTGTACGCCCATTGGACATCTTTTCCCTTGGAAATGCGGTAAAGCGGCGGCGCGGCAATATATAGGTATCCTCGCTTGATTATTTCTTCAAAATTACGGTAGAAAAATGTCAAAAGAAGCGTCCGGATATGCGACCCATCCACGTCGGCATCCGTCTTGATGATGATGCGATGATAGCGCATCTTTTCAAAATTCGCCTGATCCCCCACGCCTGCTCCCATGGCGATAATCAGATTTTTGATCTCCTGTGACATCAGCATCTTGTCGATCCGCGCCTTTTCAACATTGAGAATCTTTCCTCGGAGCGGCAGAATGGCCTGAAACGTCCTGTCGCGGCCTTGTTTCGCGCTTCCGCCCGCGCTGTCTCCCTCAACTATATATAGTTCTGATTTCGAAGCGTCGCGCGAAGAGCAATCAGCCAATTTCCCCGGCAATGTCATTCCTTCAAGAGCCCCTTTCCGGATAACGGCCTGCTTGGCCGCCTGGGCCGCAAGACGGGCTTGCGCTGAAATGAGACATTTTCCAACAATAGATTTAGCGTCCTGCGGATTTTTTCCGAGATATTCAGAAAGTCCTTCCGCCGTCACCGCTGAAACAATACCCCGGACTTCATTATTGCCGAGCTTGGCTTTGGTCTGTCCCTCGAACTGGGGGTCTCTCAGTTTGACGCTGATTACGGCTGTGATGCCCTCGATCACGTCATCCGAGGTCAGATTTTGTTCTTTTTCCTTGAGCAAGTTGTTTTTTCTGGCATAGTCATTCAACACTCTCGTCAGAGCCGTCCGAAAACCCGTCACATGCATACCGCCTTCGGTCGTGTATATGTTATTGGCAAAAGAATAAAGATGGTCCTTGAGCCCTTCGATATATTGCAAAGATATTTCCACGTAAACGTCGTTTACCGTTTTTTCCACATAAACCGGCCGGAGATTTTTCACTTCCTTTCCGCGGTTCAGGAATTTTATATATGATGCGATCCCGCCGTCAAAACAAAAACCGACCCGCTTTTCTTTATACGTCTCTTTTTCACCAGTCACTTCGCGCTTATCGAATATTCTGATATTCACCCCTTTCGTCAGATAAGCCTGCTGGCGGATATAATCGACAATTTTGTTCCAGTTCCAGTTGATCTCGGGAAATATTTCCGGATCGGGAGAAAAAGTGATTGTTGTGCCGGTTCGTTTCGTTTTTCCGTTTGATTTTACCTGTGCGGTCGGTTTTCCCCGCTTATATTCCTGGATCCAGGTTTTCCCTTCCCGAAAAACCTCGGCCCGCGTCCAATCGGAAAGCGCGTTGACCACGCTCACGCCGACGCCGTGAAGACCGCCGGAAATCTTATACCCTTCCCCGCCAAACTTCCCGCCGGCATGGAGCTTTGTCATCACCGTTTCCAAAGTTGATTTTTTGGTTTGCGGATGCTTCTCAACCGGAATCCCCCGGCCGTCGTCAGCCACCCGGACTTTATTTTCGGGAAGAAGTTCCACAATAATATTTTTGCAATGTCCCGCCATCGCTTCATCGATCGAATTATTGACCACTTCCCACACCAAATGATGAAGGCCCTCCACGGAAGTTCCTCCGATATACATTCCCGGCCGCTTTCGAACAGGCTCAAGGCCCTCCAGCACTTGAATGGATTTAGCTGTGTAATCTGATTTTTTGGATTCCTTGATTTTTTTAGGCATGGATTATTGAAATGAGAAATAAAAAATAAAATAGAAGAAACAAAAATAAGAAATTTAAAAGAAATTGCTTTCTTCTGTCTTATTTCTTATATCTTATTTTGACAAAAACCACAATTCGACAAGCAAAGCCGCGACTATCACAAGTCCCGCGTCCCACCAAATAAGAAGTTTCAGGCTCTGCAAAATAAACATGGCCGTAATCGCCAGCGCGACCAGCAAACCTTGGCGAAAGCTGATCCCGACATTCAGATAGGCTGTTTCGTTTTTGGAAAATAGCCTTCTGATCCAAAACAAAAAAAGCGTGGCAAGGCCTGTGACGAAGAAAAATAAGCTGACATAGAAAAGCACTTGCCCCAACAAACCGTCTTTTATCGGATCAATATAGCGGATTACGAGTCCTAAGCAGATTACCGCCACGAGCGTACTTGTCCTCATCCCCCAAAGATAGGCGCGGATTGTCATTTTTTGTTTGTATTAGGCCGATTTCACCTCTTCTATTCTAGCAGATATTTTCGAATTTGCCAAGTCCCAAAGCGCCTAAAATCGAAAATGAAAAAGGAGCCATAATTAGCTTAAATAAAGCCTACGAATAGCTCCTTTCTCGCATAAACACTATTTGATTCGCACCGCGTTCGTTTTGGTCACTTCGCCTTGGCCGGTGATCGATACTGTGAGCGGAAAAGTGCCAAGCGAGCTGAAACTATCCATTCCGTATCTGCAAATAACTTTATTGCCTTTTTTTGAAGTCCATACTCTCTCTGCCTGTTGAGATCCAAGCGTGCAACTCACGTCCTGCCCCTTCTTGTATAGATTCTTGCCTTTCACCGTCAACTTGAAAGTTTTCCCTTCTTTGTATTTGATCGATTTTTTCTTGACGCTTGAAATTTTCATCTTCTTGACTGTTGATCCTCGCTGAACCGCTTTGAAAGAGCTGAAGTGTCCCGGCGTGAAAGAAAGACTGTTTTCAGCATCGTTCCAAACAAGATCGCTATAGTCTATTCCTTCGATCGCTTTTCTCATATTCGCGCCGCTTGAAACATAGATATCGGGCTGCTGATCAAAGCCAAGCTGATACATTGTCAGTGTCGCGCCATAACTGATCATATCCGGAACCATAGCCGCGTTGAGACTGATATATCCGCCGTCAAACCGAACCATATTGTCAAAGTTGTTCATGAAATTGAAGAAACGGTAGCTCATAAAGTCAATCGTGTTTGAAAAACTTATGCGACCCATCGGCGCGTCATTATCTCCCAGTTTCTGAAAATAGAGACCGTCTATCGCGTGCCAATTGGTGTTGCCGGAATTGAATAAACTCGTCTCAACTCCATCGGAGGTCATGCCGGACTGCATATCTTCGGGCATATTCGCGACTTGCGTGCACATTTGCGACATTTCCGAGCGCATTTGTTCCACATCCGGCCCGCCGAATTCATCCGGATGATTGGTTATATAATCACTGAGCGCCGCATTGCATCCGGCCGTATCATCCGGAGTTGTCATTTGAGAAAATACCTCCCAAAACATGCTGTCTGACGGCGGCAGATCACCTCGCTGATGATCATCGGCCATCACCGGCATCGTCATCGCCACCATCGCGAAGATGGCAATGCTCGCCAAAATCGCTCGTTTTGTTTTTTGCATAATATTTATTTTAATTGTTAGTACTGAAATTATATCACGAAAAGAAATTTCGCAAAAATTTTCTTCTTCCTAATCTCCGAGATTGGAAATTAGTTTACACTCACCTTGATCGGATCGCCGGTTGAGGCGCTGATGGTTCTAGCTCTCTTGCCTTGAATCTTGATGATATATTTGATGTTTGTTCCCGCGTCAAGATTGAGCTTTTTATACCAGCCGCTCGTGCTTTTCCCCCGATAAACAACCTTTTTTTTCCATTTGTATCTCTTATTTTTCTTTTGAACTCGATATTTTTTTGTGATTGTCACTTTTTTCGCGCTGGATTTTTTGAGTGAATCAAGGCTTGCCTTTTCAACTGTTGCTCCGGAAACCTGGCCGTAAAGCGCGGTGTGCGTGTCGTCGCGCGTCAAGGCGTATATTCCGGCTGACATCGCTTCTTCACCGTGGCCCGTGAACATCCAGGCCTCCGATCCCCCGCCGATCATGAAAATGTTGGTCGCGTTGTCAAGAGCGGTTTCGCCGTTGTGGGAAGTATAATAGTCCCAGCTGGCAGTGCTCGGGTCATATATCGAAATTCCGCCCCGGTTGTTGGCATCAGTGCTTGTCTCCACCGCCAGCGACACTATCCAGATCCGACCGTCCGAATCCTCTTGAACTTTTTGCACCCGATCTGTAAAAATGTTGCTGTTGTCTTTGGTCCAATTCGCCCACGTTCCGGCACTGATGTCATATCGAAACACGCCGTATCTCGTGCCGACCCAAACATCGCCGGATGAATCCACAAACGCGTCTGTCACGCCGTTTTTGAGCGCGACTCCGTTTCCGGTTGCATAGTCTTTGTTGAATTGCGTCCAAGTGCCGCCTTTATACCTCCAGATCCCGCTTCCCACGTCCCCGCCATCGGGATTTGAAAATTGATTTTCCGAGCTGTGATATTGATAGAACCAAAAACTGTTATCCTCTTCATTATACATCCCCCAGAAATCCGCGCCGTTGTTATTGGTATCAACCAGCGGCCCGCCCGCAAATCCACTATCGGTCCATATTCCAGAACTGTTGGTATAAATCAGCAAATATAACCGCGTGTCATTTGTAGCGACGGCATACATAAAGTCCGCCGAATCTCGGTTTCCGAAAAGATTTTTGATTTTCAAATTTCCTCCGACCCCGACTTGGCTGCCGATCGTTGCTGATGTTATACTTGTCCAATTCCCGTCCGCTCCGTATTTCAAAAGCGCGACATTTGGATCTTTCCGGTTCGGCATCCAAACATTTCCATTTTGGTCGGCATACATATTGAGAAACTCGATATCGCTGTATCCCGCGGCTTCAACCGTGCTGGTTTCGTCCGACCAGTTCGTTCCGTTGTATTTCACAATATGCCGCACAAAACTGGCCTCGCTATTCATATCAACCCGGTCGTTCCCGTATAAAAATCTCACTCCGTTTGAGCTTTTGGTCATATTTTCAAGCTCAAGATGCTCCGGCAAAGCATTCCCGCTCGTTGAACGCGTATGCCGCGTCCAATAGTCCGCCTTGGCATTCCCCGACCAGAGAAATCCCACTGCCAGCGCCGCGACAATCAGCGCGATTTTGTGTTTGTTTTTCATGTTATTAATCTTAATTATTACCTTATATAAGCCATTAATCTATCTGCTGGAGCAACACCGAAAATGCGTTGCCACTGCTCATTGTCCCACTTTCCCAAATGGTCTTGTATTTTGTTTTGCCTTTTCTTGTGACGGCTTTTTTCAGCCCATTTTTATAAGTCAGGCTAATATCATAATTCCCCGCCGCCATTTTTCCGTATTTGAACTTCACCCGGACGATCGAGTTGCCGCCCGTACGAGTTATTCCCGTTATCACGCCCTTCTTGTTTCCCACCCGAACTTTGATCCATCTTTTGTTCTTGTATGACTGCCCTGCAACAGTAAGGCTGAAAACGGTTTTCGCGTTTTTCGATCTTGTTTGATAAACTTCAACAATTCCGTCGCTATCTCCGTCCTGATCATTCACTTCAAAAGATGGATGGACCGTCAACGCGCTATCAAGAGTAGAATATATATTCGGCGTCACGCCGCTGTCATAGACTGTGACGTCTTTGATATCCCCCGCTTTAGCTCCAACCGGAACCGTGGCGGTAATGGTCGTATTGTCCACAACCGTCACATTGGCCAGGGCTATCGCATCATCGGTGTCATCTTTTTTGTTGTCTATCCATTCTCCCAATCGCGCTCCGACTTGCACGATTGAGCTGAAACCCGTGCCGGTGATTGTGATGTCGTTCGCCTGATAGTTTTCAACCGTTGACGGCGAAACTGAGGTCACGGAAAAGGTCGTGCTTTCAACGCCATTATTATTTGCCCGCGTGAGAACAGGCGCAGCGATCGCCAGCGCCAATGCGAGCGCCAGAATTTTTTGTTTCATGGTTTTTTTATTTAAATAATTACTTTTTATAAATTATCTTTATGCTATCGTCTTTGTCATATTAGTGTCTATCAATCAGTCCCGCGCCTAAAATAAAAAACAAGACAAAAAGAAAAAATTTCTTGCCTTGTTTTGCAATTCTTCTCGTCATAGTTTTTGTCTTAATTTTTATTTTTACTCCTTTTTTCACCCTTTTGCCGTATTATAGAACATTCTCTTTGCCGCGGCAAACCGGCTGTGGATAACTTTTCTTCCAAATGAAATCTAATTCTCCGAACCCGTGATGGAAACTCCCGTTGTTCCGGTTTTGTCGCCTTGACTGTCCGAAACGGTCAATAAAATATCCTTGTTCCCTTTTTTGAAATTCACCATCATCGCCCCATAATTTGCTTCCGTTTCCACCGTCCAGCCGTTTTTTGCCATTTCAGCTTTGTATTTTGCGACCACATCCGTGATGCTTTGGTTCACGGTATACGCGATCATATAGCTCGCCTTGGTCCCGTCCGCCGCGTTGGCCGGAGTTAAAGTGGAAAAAGTTATCTTGGCGTCGGGATACACAAACACATCCGAAGGAAAATCCGATGGCAGCTTGATGGTTCCTTCTTCAGAGGCTGCCATTGTCCCTTCGTCCGTCTTGATATTCACCGTTTTTCCGTCGGCGCTCACATCCGCTTTTTGGCCGGTGCCCTGTTCAATCGCTTTTTCCAACATATTTTCCCCAATCTTTTGGCCGATTGTTTGCGAGACCTTCGCCTTGAGGCTTCTCATCACGAAATAACCGCCCACTAGCGCGACAATTCCGAAAACAACAACCACCGCGATGATGATGAGCACGGTTTTATTGCTGCTCTTCTGCGGCGCGGGCTGTTGTTGCACTGGCTGTTGCGCGGGCTGTTGCTGTCCTCCTTGTTCTGTTGGATTTTGTTCCATTGTTTTTCTTGCCCTGTTAAATGCCGCTTAGCGGGATTATTTAACAGGGTGAATTTAATTGTTAGCTGATTTCCTTGGCAATATTCTATCACAAATCGGCCGTTTTCTCAATTTTTGAAAACAAATCCGCGCCGCGTTCGTATTCAAAAGTGAAAGGTCGGCAAAAATAATTTTAAGAAGCAAACATATGTGCAACGAATACGAAAAAGGTTTCGAGGAAATGGATGAGGCGATGAAGATGTGCTGCGCGGGATGGCCGAAAAAATTCAAAAAGGAATTCATGATGGCCAAAATGAAGAAAAAGGAAAAAATTCTCGAGGCCAAGCTCGAATTCCTCCGCGAAATGCGGCGCCTAGCGGAAAAATCTGAAATGGAGGGCGAAAAAGAAGTTGAGGAAGAAAAAGATTGAAGGCAAAAATAGATCACTCCAGGGGGGAGTGATCTATTTTTATATCGAAAAATTTCCGGCGGGATTTTGGAGGGTTGGGATATTCCAGCGATCGAACCTCAGGAATACCTATGATTTTCTTATCTCAAAGTCCAGCCTCCATCCACGATGATCGTTTGTCCGGTGATATAGCCGGCCTTTCCCGAGGCCAGAAATACGACGGCATTCGCGATATCTTCGGGCTGGCCCATTCGTGAAAGCGGAATCATGGCAATTGTCTGTTTTTTTGATTCCTCTGTCGAAGTTTCGCCCGCACCCGGCGTGTCGATGGCGCCGGGAGCAACAGCGTTGACCGTAATTTTTTTTGGAGCAAGTTCAAGGGCCAGCGCTCTGATCATTGAGTTTATGGCTCCTTTGGTCGCGCAATAATGCACCAATCCTTCAAACCCGACAAATGCGGCAATGGAGGAGATATTCACAATCCGTCCCCCTTCCGGCAATATTTTCGCCGCTTCCTTGGAACACAGAAATATGCTCTTTAAATTCACGTCCATTACTTTGTCCCAATCTTCTTCTTTCATCTCCGCAAACGGAACGAACGGAAAAATTCCCGCGTTGTTCACGAGAATATCCAGTTGGCCGAATTCTTCCACTGCTTTCGCAAAAAGTTTTTCCACATCCTCTTTTTTTGAGACATCGCACCGGACCGCGAGCGCCTTCGGCCCCAGTTTTCGCGCTTCCTCGGCAACTGCTTCGCAATCTTTCTCGTCAATGTCGGAAACGACGACATTGCAGCCCTCTTTTGCGAGGGCAAGAGCAATGCCCTTCCCGATACCGCGCCGCGCGCCGGTCACTATGGCTGTTTTGTTTTCTAGCGGCATATTTTTTGTTTAATTATAAATGTTTTTATTTTTAATATATTCTAGCGTGATTTTGGAGGATTTATTTTTCCTAATCAACGAGATTAGGAAATAACTTTTAAGCAATTCCCAATCATTTCTTTCAAAATTTTCCGGCCGATTGCGAGTGAAGCCTTTTTCCGCGGATCGCAGCCGTAATATCGGAAGCAATCGTCCGAAGCCGGGATTTTCATTTTCCGGCTTATTATTTTTTCTTCTGGATAACATGCCCAAAGAATTGATGTTTCGTATTCATCGGCATGCCTGACATGAATTGATAGATCCTGATAGGGATTCATGAAAATGATATTCCCTTGTTTCTTGGCAACTTTGAAAAGCGTTTCGACATGTTTTGCTCCGCCGTGACCCGTCACGATAATAATTTTTTTGAAGCCTTGTTTTCCCAAGGTTATCACCAGGCTGGTAATGACTTTTTCAAGAAGCGCAGGCTCAAGATAATACATGCTGCCCGGAAGTTTTTTGCCCAAATGACGATCCATGCCAAATAACTTTTTACCCCGCACGATTCCGGATTTATCCGTCCCCAGATACATCGGCGGGAGAATATAGCCGGGTTTTTTCTTAGCGAGCATTTCGCATAATTTCACCGCTACCATATAATCCGTCTCTATCGGCAAATGGTTCCCGTGCCACTCCAAAGTGCCAATCGGCAGATACGCGATTCCCCTCTTCGCCATTTTTTCAAAATCTTTCAGATACGTTTTCATAATGTTAGTAAAATTTATATCTAAAAGTTACCATTTTCAAGCAGAAAAATCAATTTTAAAGGGCCAGTCGCGAAGCTGGCCCCTCTGTTAATCAATATCAGCGCGGGAGTTTCTCGAGCGCTACCCTAGCATCTTTTATGCCTAGATCGATAGTAGCGTTGAGACGCCCTGCATCGGTATCAACCGAACTCCTCAATGGCAGCCGTTCTGAAGGTCGAATTACGATCACGCGTCGGTTTTGCAGCGCTTCCTCCGATTTACGCACGCGGATTTCGTAGTCGTTCACGAGTTGAGAAACAGACCTCGAAAAAAATTTACACAACATGCCCAAGATATAGAAAGATCTCGGGATTTCGAAGTCCGCACGCTTATTGTTGACTGCAACGACAAATTGAGCTCCATCTTCAAG
The DNA here is from genome assembly GCA_030679985.1 of Candidatus Moraniibacteriota bacterium. Classification (GTDB taxonomy): domain Bacteria; phylum Patescibacteriota; class Minisyncoccia; order Moranbacterales; family UBA2206; genus JAUXSK01. The sequence goes on from JAUXSI010000045.1 coordinate 22,079, forward strand.
AGCTTTCGCAACCGGAAGTGGATCGCTAAACGCTCCATCGATGAAATACTCATCACCTAAATGGACAGCGTTGTGAAGAATCGGCGTTGCCGCTGAAGCACGCATGCTACGAAAGATGTTCAAAGGAGTCGGCGTCTGATAGACTGCTTTTCCGTCCCGCAATCTTGTCAAAACATATATGAGACGAGTCCGTGATCGAAATACTTCCTCAATATCCAGAAGGGAATGCCCCTCTCGAAAAATGTTCTCGAGATAGCGAAGATTTAACGAGTTCCGGATGCGAAAATAATTAATGAGCTTGCGTCCATCAATATGGCGGCGCCATATTTCCTCCATGATGCGCGACTGATCTGCCGAAAAGTATGTTCCTGCAAACACTCCGACTGATGAAGCATAAATCGAGTCGAAGTATTTTGACCCCAACTGCCTGCCCAACTCAGCAGTAACTCCGGCGCCGTAGGCGCCGTACATCGCGCCAGATCCGACCACCAGAGATTTATTCACCGGATATCCTCCTATCGAGATTTGTTTTTTTCTAACATTTTATGCTAGAAATTTACTCCTTGTTTAAAGCCTATCATTTTTAAATCAAGAAATCAAAATTATTGACTTGTTCTCAGAATTTTGCTAGAAAAAAGAAAAATACACTAAGAGATTAGGAGGGTAACTCAATGAGTACCTTTTGGTACTGGATAAAAATATCCAGACTGACGCAATGTTTGATGGGGAGCCTCGCGACTTATACCGTAGCGTTGCTCTCGAATGGGCCGTACTGGCTGACAACGACAAAGACCTGGGCAGGAGGAGCAATGTTTTTCTCCATATGGGGAGCGAGCGTATGGCATTATGGCCGTTGTCGCGAAATTTACGCCAAGAAGCATTGGGATCCGGTAAACATCGAAAATCCGCGACAAGTGCTCTGCGCCGGAGCAAGTGGATTTATGATCTCGATACTCATTTCATGGGCCTTTCTTCCGACACTGTGTGTCCTGATCACGGTCTTAAACGCCGTCACTATCATGTTCCTTTATGCCAAATTTCTCGATCAATACTGGCCTTGGAAAAACCTTTCCATAGCACTGGTGTGCATAACACCATTGCTCTTTGGATGGTTTTCTGGCCACCGTCTGCATCCAATTATCCCGTCTTTAATATCAGCCACGTTCTTTTTCTACTTTGCCAGGGAGATATTAAAGGATTGCGCTGACCTCATGGCGAATCAAGGTCATCGTTTCACGATGGTTATGTCTATCGGCATACCAGCTGCCGCGAGAGTAGCAGGAGTCATGCTTTTGGTGTCGATATGCCTAATTATTTACTCCATGAAGTACGCGCCACCCAACGTATGGATACGCGGATTATTTGGGACTGCGATACTGTGGCTGATCTGGTTCGCTCTTACATCTATCCGAGGTTGTAACATTTCTTCGAAATTTGCCTGGATGGATATCGGCGTGGCGGTTATTCTTGTTGGGATGCTCTGCATACGTCTCTGTATGTATTGAGCATGTTTATCAGACTGATAATTTAAAAGGGGTAGCCCTGCGGCTGCCCCTTAATTTTTGTAATTAGATTCAAAAGATTACTCCGTTAAAATTTTATCAACAATAAACATTTCTGAATATTTCCTTATCCCCGGCGTGAAGTTTTCGGGATGCGAATCAAGCTCGCTCAGTAATTCCTCTTTGGAAAACCATTTGATTTCTTCCACCTCGTCTTCCTGGATCTTGAATTCACCAATTATCTTGTCCGTCGTCAAAGTAAACCATTGGACAAAATAATTATATTCATCTTCAATTTTTATTTTAGGCCCGATTTTGGGTAAAATCTTTTCGAGTTCCAGCTCCTCTTTGGCTTCTTTTTTGATATTTTGTTCGTAACTCTCTCCTTCTTCAACTGTCCCCGAAACCGCCGGACCCCATTTCAGCGGATCGTGTATTTTATTCCGATGACGAAGAGCCAGCAAAATTTCCCCGTGCGAATTCGTTATCCAAAGCGCCGCAACGCGATAAATGCGTTCTTTTTTGGCTTTTTCGAACTCCTCGGACCCGATAATCTGGTCATTTTCATCAACAATACTGATTTTCGACATTTTTTTTGCTTATATTATACCCAAAACCTATCATTTCCAAACGGAAAAATCAAAGATATGAAAGAGAAATGTTTATTCTGTGCTATAATATTATTATAAGCATTAATATAAAAAACCATGAATCCCGTTAGACATTCCAATATTTAGGGGCTGTCACGGAGTTCATTCTAATAATTAAAGTTAATAATATGTCTAACGGGATGAAAGGTTATGTTGGAAACATAGAAGACGCGGCCAAAGAGAACGACAATTTTCGAAAAGTTCTCTATACGGCCAAATTCCATTTCCTAATCTCGTAGATTAGGAAATGAGTTTATTCCTCCGGATCGTCTTTATATAAATCCAGTAATTCCTTGACGCTCATTTCTTGAATCACGGAAGGCATGCCTTCCTCGTCAAGTTCAGAATCATTGGCGCTGCAAATAATGCTATCTTCGCGCAATATTCCCTTTTTCAGCAAGTCCCGATACATCCTCCGGCATTCAAGGCAAGGATGCAAAGCACCGCAAGATTTGCTTGGATCGCCGGTTGTGGATTCTTTCGAGACGATAGTAATCGCAATAATCAATTTCGTGTTATAAAGAATAGCTCCTTCGACGGCGTGTTTTTCAGCACATCTTGTTTTAGATTCTTTCGTCGGCTTGTAATTAGCTCCTGGATGGATGGCGGGTTGATCGTCCGGCAAATCCGCATCAAGCGTCAGGGCCGTGCAGCCGACTTTGAACTGTTCGGGACGCCAAGAGACCGCATGGTCTCTGTTCATTGCCGCTCCGACAATCATGCTTTTTCTGCATTCCCGGTAATATTCCAAATATCTCGGCATATTTTGTTCAATCGCTTCGGGACTGAAATCGACATTCGAAGACGGACGATAATTAACACGAAGGATTTCGAGCCGATAAAATGTCATTTCTGCCTCCTTTTCGCCCAAGCCGAACGTTTTTGATGCGTTTGAATATATGCGCCGCAAAAAAGCTTGGTCGTCCATCTGCCTTTTGTCAGCGTCCCCTTTTAAAAAGGGAATTACTTTCGTATGCTCGCTGAAAATATAATTGTACACTTCAAGTTCCTGCTCGGTAATTTTTTCGGCCTTGAGCTCCGCTTCAGCCCACGGCTCAGGAACATTGATTTTATTTTCTATTTTCGGCGGTTTAATTTCTTCCATTTTTTTAACAATTTATAGTGAAAATCTTCAATCGTTGCCATAAAATTCACCCAATAAGGCTTTTTATTTTTCTATACATATCCAAATATTTTTCATCATTTACGAGAGATGGTACAAATTCTCTTTTCTCCTCATCTGCGAGGCTAAGAATTTTATCAATCGGCCAAAATTTAAGACTGGTCGATTCACCCTCATCAAGTCTGAGGTCGGATAATTTTCCATTGAAACGATATGCATAAACTGCCTTGAAATGGCTGTTACCGGGCTGGAACTTCACGCTAAAATCGCCTTTTTTCAATTTTTCCAAAAAAATTAAATCTTCTTTCGCAGCTTTGATTCCCGTTTCTTCCTCAAGTTCTCGTAAAGCGGCTCCTTCGTAACTGTCGCTGATCTCCACGTTCCCCGCACAGGAGGCGGACCAAAGTCCCGGATGCCTTTCTTTTCTCATGGATCTTTTTTGTAAGAGTATCTCATGGTTATCGTTAAAAACCCAAACAGCGATTTCTCGATGGATTAGATTGTTTTCGTGAATATTCCTTCTGGTTTCTTCTCCAATTATATTGTCATTTTCATCGACAATGTTGAGTTCTGACATTTTTTTTCGTTCTTATTTTTTATAATTTATAAATATTTTTTTATTTCCCTCAAACAATTCTCAACCATCTCTTTTAATATCTTCCTCCCCAACCCAACTGACGCTTTTTTGCGCGGATCGTAGCCATAAAACCGAAAACAATCGTCCGAAGCCGGGATTTTCATTTTCCGGCTTATTATTTTTTCTTCTGGATAACATGCCCAAAGAATTGATGTTTCGTATTCATCAGCGTGCTTTGCGTCAATATTCAAATTCTCCCAAGGATTAACCAAAACCAATCCCGATTGTTTTTTCACGGCTTTGGCTAAAGTGTTCAGGTGTCCGGATCCCGCATGGCCTGCAATCAAAAATATTTTCTTGAATCCTTGCGATTTCAGATTTTTTCCCAGGGATACTATCATTTTTTCAAAGAGCGCGGGATCGAGATAATACAAATTTCCCGCCAATTTTTTTCCGAGATAGCGGTCCATTCCAACCAGCTTTTTGTTATTTACGATTTTATGCTTATCCGTCCCCAGATACATCGGCGGGAGAATATAGCCGGGTTTTTTCTTAGCGAGCATTTCGCATAATTTCACCGCTACCAGATAATCCGTCTCTATCGGCAAATGGTTCCCGTGCCACTCCAAAGTGCCAATCGGCAGATACGCGATTCCCCTCTTCGCCATTTTTGAGAAATCTTTTAGGTATGTTTTCATATTGTTGATTAAAATCTATCATTTTCGAACGGAAAAATCAATGGAAATATAGTAATATTACCGGCGAATATCTTTCCCCGCCAACTGCCCGCAGGCGGCTTCGATGTCGGTTCCGAAGCGGTATCTTTGGGTGGTGAATATGCCCGCATTTTCCAAAATATCCTTGAATTTCTTGATTTTTTCCGCGGGCGTTGGCTCGAATCCCCCGTTTGGATTATAGGCGATCAGATTTATCATATACAAAGGATATTTCAGCAGTCTCGCTAATTCTCTCGCCTGTTTTTCGGAATCGTTCACGCCTTTCAACATCACATATTCAAACATCACTTTGCGATTGGTCTTTTCGATATAATCATCGACTGCCTGAAACACTTTTGGGAGCGGATATTTTTTGTTTACCGGCATCAGCTCGCCGCGCAACTTGTCATCCGGCGCGTGAAGCGATATCGCCAGATTGATCTGCGGAAATTCATCCGCCAATTTTTCAATTCCTTCCGTGATTCCCGCGGTCGAAACAGAGATTTTTCGCGCCCCGATGCCAAAACAGTTATCATCGTTAATAAGTTTGATCGCCTCTTTCACATTTTCCCAGTTGAGAAACGGCTCCCCCATCCCCATAAAGACAATGTTTGAAATTTTTTCGTTTTGTTTTCCGAGATGTCTCGCGAAAAACAAAACCTGTTCCGCAATTTCTGACGCGTTGAGATCTCTCTTGAACCCCATTTCTCCCGTAACGCAAAACAAACATCTCAAGGGACACCCGACTTGCGAAGAAACGCAGACCGTATTGCGCCGGTCCGTATGCTTCATCAGCACCGTTTCAATCGCAAGGCCGTCTTCGAGAACAAGGCGGACTTTTATTGTCCGGCCGTCTTTTGAAGAAAAAATTTCGGCATCAATATCAAGCGGCGCTTCCTTTTGCAATTTTTCGCGTATATTTTTCGGAAGAGTTGTCGCTTCGCTCCAGTCCGTTATCAAATCATGAAAAACCGCCTTTCGCGCTTGCTTCAGGCGAAAGTCCGGTTCATTTTTGAGGATTGTTTCGATTTTTTCGAGATTCATAATTTATTGAATGCTATCACTAACGCCGCGATTTCTCAAAAAAAACAAAAATATACTCGCGAGGAGTATATTTTTTCTGGGCGGGAAGGACGCGCCTCGAACCAGTCCGGTCACCCGATAAAAAATGCCATTCGCTCGCTTGACAAGACATCTTTCAAACATTCAACTGGATGAAGAATTCGGTTAATCCAGTCACTCTTAATCATTTCAGCATATGCTATTCTCCAAAGATCCTTTTCTGGAATCAGCAGAAGAAAACCCGTGCTGACTGGAGCGAAAATCAAACAGCTAAGCGGGCAAGAAAGTATGACACCGTTGATTCGGCGCCCTGATTGAGATTTATATGCTCTTCACCGAATCCATCATAGCTGCTGTCAGTGCTTTAATAACGGAGGGAGCGAAAAATATTCGTAATACTATCTGTTGCTTGTTGTTGACTCGTATTCTGAGATCGCATTTTCAATATTCGATCGAAAAGTTGCCACTTCATTCTGTATTTTTGGATCTAAAAGATCGGCATTTTCCGCTCTCCAAACTAAGTGAACTAAGTTTTCAACAACTATCCCAGAAAAAAGACCACGAACTCGATCTATATCTAAAGTACCCGATTCGTCATAGAAGTATGATTTCTGAAATATCTCACGATTTTCTGGATTCGTTCGAATATCCTTGTAAAACTTTCCAGCATCTTGCCCCAAAAAACCAACTCCTGCAAGTTCCCAATCGACAAGAGAAACTGTCCCGTCATTTTTGTTCATAACATTTTTTAGAGTGAGGTCTCCATGGGCAAACACAATCGGTAATTCCGGTCCTCCGAGAAATAAAGATGCAACTTTTTCTTTCACATCTTGATGAATAATATTTCCAGATCTATTGGCAAGATCACGAATTTCTTCATTTACTCTTCTTGCTTTTGAGAGATTTTTAATTTCTGGGTGCTGTGTTACGCGAGCTGACACATCAATGGATTCCATATACCGTATTTTTTTTGCCATATCGGCAACATGGTCTGGTGTCATGTTTTTTAATGTAGCGACCTGCCCCTCATTCATTGAAATGGATTCTATGATAATTGCTGCAGGTGTATCTTCTGTCGGATCGATAAGCTGTAACATCCGCGGACTGCCAAGTTCACGTAATTCGTTATCAAAAGTACCCATAATTTTTGACTCTAAGCGTAAAGAATCGAGCGTAGCGCCTCCACGAAAATCAACTTTCATAAAACGCGTATCTCCTGTTTCATCCTTAACGAAACATGGATAAAATTTTGTTCCTCTATTATATTTCATTCGATGTTTAAGCCACTCACAGGCTGTTGGATAACGAATTTCTGGTGTTTGTGGGCTTACTTCGCTTACAAGAGCTAGTTTATTGTCTGAAAATAATCTGCTGATTCTTTCTTGAATATTTTCCGGAATTCCTTCCTTCTCTAACCATTCTTTCTCAACATCATTAAAAGACGCCCCTTTCCCCTCCCTATCTGGAAATATATCTGGCGCATTTTCATGTGATGAACCAATGATTCTTTCAAAGTTCATTTTTTATTCCCCTTTTCTTCGTCTTTTACAATCAGCTTAGGATCAATCATTATCCCTTTTTCGAGCATAGCTTCTTGTTCCTCAGGTGATAGTATACGTATTTCTCCCGTCTTTGGATCTTGAATTTTTATTGATTTAAATAATGACATATTTAATAAGTTATAAATTTATTCGTATTATATACTTTTTATATCCCGGCGTAAATGCGTTTATATGTTTCTTGAAGATATTATATATGAACTCTCCTTCTGTTTAATCTGGTCACTTTTACTGAACGAAGCTTGAATCTATTTTGAGCGAATGTCTGCGCTCTGACGGGAACAAAAGCAATGGATGCCGGATCTAATCTTTGAAAGAAAGGCGGGATGAAAGGTAAGATAATAATGATTCAGCTCCTTGATTTAGGTTGACTCCTTTTTCCTCTAATCCGTCATATACTCCACCTGTATTTTGATCAACCATTTTAGCCCCCAAAATATTTCTCCCGTAATACCAATCGAGAGCTTTTTTCGCCCAATCTAGGTATTTTTTTTCTTTTGTAACCGAAAATGCTTCTATGCAAGCTTCCACTACTGAACCCGCTTCAATCGGTTGTTGCCCGAAAACAGATCTATAGCCGCTTTTTTCAAACCACCCTCGATAACCTGGGAACGAAAAACAGTCTAATTTTTTGTCATAAATCTGTTCCAGCAGAAAATCTAATGATTCCTTGGCGACATTTAAATATTTTATATCGCCAAAAACCGAGTAAGCCCAAAACAAAGCCCACGGCAATCTTCCGTTATCGTAGGCAATTTTATCTTCAAACCATCTCCATGAAATATCAGAGTTCTTTTCGTAGCTTGTTATTAATTCATCAGACAATATTTTTGCCATTTTTTTAAAGTCATATTCTCCTATTTTTTCAATTTTATTCTGGGAGATTTTAACCTTTGTGTAATTTTCTAGCACCGATTTCAGTTTAGGGCTACACTGATCTCTCATCAAAAGGCCATAAATCAACCATGACTTACTCCTAAGAGATTCTACTTTTTCAATACATTTTATGTATTGATCAAATAAAAACATGCTTGTCAGCTTCTGGTCCTCCCGTGGTCCCAGTTTTGCGGTATCCGCCAATCCTGCCATTGCCCGGCCAAAATTTTCTCCAATGGACTCATTTTCCCAAACCAAATTCTGATTCATGTCGTTCTTGAAACCATATTCCCCTGCAGCCGAGACTAAAAATCTCAAGTAAATATCAACCAATTTTTCCTCTTTTAGTCTAAGCGCCACCTGTAAAGCTCGAGCATTATCATCCACGCAGTATCCCTCCCGCAAATCTGGTGTAGCTATCAAACAATGCTCTGCTATCCCAACCATGTCGGTCATCCGATAAAGGTGATCAAGTTTTGGTTTATTCATGTTTTTCCTTTACCTTCAAAATTTTTTGATATACTTTTTCATAATTATCCACCATTTGTTCCACTGTAAAGTTTTTCTCTACTCTTTCCCTGCAATTTTCCCTGGAAATTGAGCCAATATTTTTCATGGCGCTTTCCGCTTCTTTGAGGTTTTTAACCACAAAGCCTGTTTTTCGATCGTCAATTACTTCAGAAATAGACCCCAATTCCATTCCGATAACAGGCGTCCCGCAAGCCATCGCCTCAATTAGAGTTAAGCCAAAACCTTCAGGGTAAGTGTTCAAATGAAGAAAGCCATAAGCGTTTTTCAACAGAGTTTTCTTTTCTTTCTCTTCGACTAATCCTAAATATTGGATTTTATAATTTAGATGAGGTTTGATTTCTTTTTCAAAGTATTCTTTATTTTCTGGAGCGGTAAGGCCGGCAATTTTTAGGTTAACGTTTAATTTCTTTGCCAGCTTGATTGCATTGTGGACACCTTTATCCGGAGATATTCGACCGATAAAACAAAAATAGTTATCTGGTTTACCATTGTACGGGTAATCGTTTACCGGAATACCGTGGTAAATATTGGCTATATAATTTAAATTTGGTGCGTGTTTTCGATCGGCATAGCTTATTGAAACATAATAAGTATTTGAATATTTTTCATAAATTTGGTTAACCTGCGGAGAGGAAAAACCGTGGATGGTGGTAACAACTGGAGTTTTAACCAGTTTTGAGAAAACAAGAGGGTAAGCATCATAGTGATTATGGATAATGTCATATTGATCCGCGTCTTCAAAAACAGAAGCTGTGTGAAGGTATTGATAAACTTTTGGTTCTAAATCAGAGTCTTCCATTATCGGTTTAGGACAGACCCATTTCAACCGTGCAGTCGTTTCTGAATCTCCTGTTGCGTAAAGAGTTACTGAATGGCCGAGTTTGACCATCCCTTCTGCGATATTGCTGGCAATTAGTTCCCATGGACCGTATTTAGTCGGAGGGGTTCTCCAATGAATCGGTGAAAGAATAGCGATTTTCATTAAATTTATTTTTTTGAAAAAGCAATCGTTCTAAAAAGATTGAGGTATTGAAGTCCTATATTTGACCAAGTCATTAGTCTTCCATAATCGTAAGCTTTTTGGCTAATTCTTTCTTTTTTATCCTGATTTACCCACAATTCTATTACCGCAGAAGCAATCGAATCAGCGTCCCGAAAAGGAACAAGAATACCTCTGTTATTGTCTAAAACCTCCTTCGCATATAAATATGGTGTGGAAATACAACATTTTCCTGCGCCTATGGCATAAGCAAGCGCTCCGGAGGCAGCTTGTTGGGGATCAAGATAGGGGGTGACATAAAAATCAATGATTTTTAACCAACCGATTAATTCGTCAAGCGAAAGATATTTATTAACAAATCTGACATTCTTTTCTATTTTTAGTCTTTTTATTTCCTTTTTAAGAAAATTGCGGTATTCTTCGCCGTTAGTTTGTAAAAATACCGGGTGTGTTTGTCCGATTACTAGATATAAAACATTTGGATATTTTTTAGCGATAATAGCCACGGCACCTAAAGCATACTCAATTCCTCTAGTTGGAGTTAACAGATTAATATTACCAAGGATTATCCTTCCGCTAAGTTGTTTTTTCTTCTTATGTGTATCTGTCGGAGCAAATGGAAGATCGGGTGTTCCGTGCGGAATGACTATAATTTTTTCTCTAGAAGCGCTATATCCATTGACCAATTTATCTTTGATTTTTTCCATCATAACAACTACGGCATCCGATTTTTTAATCACCCTTTTGAGAATCGTTCCTTCCCGACTGCTCGAATCATCAGGTACTGTGTGGAGGGTAGTTACTAGCGGTTTTTTTAGCGATTCTACAAAAGGAATAATATATTCCCCACACTCACCACCAAACAAACCGTATTCGTGCTGAAGGGAAACAATATCGGTACCCGATTGGTTAATGTAATTAGCTGCTTCAAGATAAGTATGTAGCTCCTCTTGTTTAATTTTGTATTTTACTTCCCACGGGTAATTTATACACTCTTTTGGCCTTGTGGCGGCCATAATTTCCGCCAAATCATGAGGATTGAGTAAGTTGATCGCGTTGGTTAAATCTTTTGTATAAGTGGCAATACCACACTTACGCGGTATGTATGAAGAAAGGTAAATAGCCCTAATTTCTTTAGACTTTGAGGTTAAAAGTTTTTCTAAGTTTTTTGTCATACTTGAGAGCTTTCCTTTATTTGCGTTTCATCTCGTTTAGAAATCAGCTCCATAATATACCACTAATCTTCCATCTTGTACAATTGTGCCGGTTGGAAAAACTGCATTGTTTGTTTGTTCTATCTTTTCTTGAGTTCAATCAGTAGCTCCATGAGGTCAACAGATTTCGCGGCGATTAACTTGTCGCCCGCTCCATAATAAATATAAATTCGTCCGTCTTTTACTACTGCTCCGGTAGGAAAGACAACATTATTTGTAACACCACTTTTTTCCCAAGAAGCCTTTGGGGAAAACAGGGGTTCTTTTAATCGCCCCAAAACTTTTAGGGGATTTTTGAGATCAAGTAGCGCGGCACTGGCATGATAAATTTTTCCGTATTTTGAATCCTCTGCTGCGTGATAAATCAAGAGCCAGCCATCCTCCGTCTCAATAGGAACCGCTCCGCCACCAATTTTGTAACTCTCAAACTCATACTTTGGATCAAGAATGATATATTTAGCAAGTTCAACAAAATATTTTCGCCAGTAATCATCATTGAGTTCGGAAAATGAATTAAAATAAGCAATCTGGATTCCAGGGAGTATTCGATGAATAAGGGCAAATTTTCCGTTAAATTTTTTCGGAAAAATAAACGCGTCTTTTTCCCACAGAAAAACATCTTTCCCTGCTCGGTCTTTCAGCACTGATTCAAACATTTGATATCTTTCCCGCACTTTCGACTGTCTAAACAAATCTTCCGCTTCATCGTAAGTAAATTGCGCCGAAATAATTCCACGTTTTCCAAAATGCGCAAGATCTTCGCTGGTAGCATAGGCAATCATGGCATTTTTTCCGTCATAGACAGTATAAAAAAGATAATATATTCCATCCAAAAAAACGATGCGAGGATCTTCTATGCCTTTTTTTTCAAAGTCATGTTCGGGAACCAAAATCGGATGATCAAACCGATTAACTGCTTTCCCATTTTCATCGATTTGACAATATCCAATTGAAGAAACAAGATCGCCCTTTCGCACTGCTCGATAGAACATGTGCGTAATGCCGTTCGCTTCAATACACGTCGGATTGAACACCGCTTCGTTTTCAAATGGTAAATCGGTGGCCTGAAGGATAATTCCTTCATCTTTAACTTGAACCATAATGAATATCTTGAAATAATAATCTATACACGAATCCTGCGAGGTCTTCGAAAAATAGCTTGAATAAACAAGCCTCATTGGTCTTGCTTTATACTTTTCATTCTAGGCGGACCCGACCGGATTCGAACCGGCGATCTTCTCCGTGACAGGGAGACGTGATAACCGCTACACTACGGGTCCAATATTCAATTTTCGTACCGGGGGAGAGACTCGAACTCTCGACCTCGGGCTTATGAGTCCCGCGCTCTAACCAGCTGAGCTACCCCGGCGTATGCTTATATTTTAAATCAAGTGTGGATCTTAATCAATAAAAAGCCAGCATGCCATTTCTGGGCCGGTTTATTTTTGCGGACGTTTGTTGCGGGGGTGGGATTTGAACCCACGACCTGGTGGTTATGAGCCACCCGAGCTACCGGACTGCTCTACCCCGCTGTGATTACTACGTAACACTATACTGTTTTTTTGATTTTGTCAATAAAGGGGCAAAAATTGACATCTTTTTGCTGTCGTATTATTATGGTTGGCTGTACCTTGAGTAAAATTACCTCAATCGGGGGTTCAAGCGATGAGACAAATACTGCCTCTTGCATCGGCAATTATCGGAACCGCCGGCTTTGATATATGCCATAAGCTGGCCGGCGAACGAATCAATAACTTTTTAGGACCTGCTTTTGTGGGAGGAGTTGAGATTCTCCTGTCTGGAATATATTTTCTGATTTTTTATAGAACATATTCCAATGGAAATCTGCTCTTCACCATGGAAGGCGCACTTGCGGCAGCAGGAGTTGGACTTTTTGCGTGGATGATAGATATCGGCCTGTTAGAACTTTACTATTCAGGAAAATCACTTTCGACCGTTGCACCTTTTGTCATCACTGCGGCGCTCGCTCTTTCGGTAACGTTTGGAATGACGGCGCTTGGCGAGGCTATTACTCCAAAAAAGATCATCGGCATTATCCTCTCTCTGATGTCTTGTTATCTTCTGTTGGAGTGAAGAACGCATAATTTGTCGCGAAAAAAGGAGGGGGCCTTGAAACAGCTTGGTCCCCTCACCCACTAAATTGATAAGCAAGCTTTCATAATTGAAAGCTTTTTTATTTACCCTAGAACCGGTTCCAGAGCATCTGATTCGTCACTTCGTGATGGAAGATAATTTCGGATGTTTTGACGGTTGTTCCCAGCTCTTTCGGGCTGCGGTCGGCGACGGATTGTTTCGGCCCGACGTATTTCGCTTTGTCATCCTCGGAGAGGATATCCGTGATATAGTCGCTCGCTTTGAAAATTTTTATCGCGTCATTGATATTGTCCGGCAAAAATCGCAATCGATCCCTTTTGTCTTTGTCTTTTTTGAGCTTTTTCCCCTCCATCGCCGTCTTCAAAATTGAATAGACAACCAAATATGGATTCGAGTCCGGCGCGACAGAGCGGATTTCAAGCCTCGTGCTCTTTTCGTCTCCGATTGGAATTCTGATCATTGATCCCCGATCGATTGAAGACACTTTGATTTGGTTCGGCGCTTCGAATTTCGGATCCAGCCGGCGGTAAGCGTTGACGCTGGAATTGAGAATGAGGCAAAGTTCCGGCGCGTGGTTGAGAACCCTCGAAATGGCGTCCCATCCCGCTTGAGATAATCCGTCTTTCCCGTCTTTTTCATAAAAAATATTTTTGTTGTCCCGGAAAAGAGAGAAATTGAGATGCATGCCGCTGCCGTTGATTTGCGTCGTCGGCTTGGGAAGAAACGTCGCGGTCATATCCATATTGTTCGCCACTTGCCGGCAAACGAGCTTATACAGCTGGATCATATCGCAGGCTTTAAGCGCGTCTTCATAAGTGAAATTGAGTTCAAACTGCGAAGGCGCCACTTCCGGATGGTCTTTTTCATTCCGAAATCCCATCGCTCTTTGCGCTTCCGCCGCCCGGTCAATGAAATTTCGCAACCGCCCCAGGGGAAGCGAATGATAATATCCTCCGCTGGAAATGAGCTTGAATTTATTGGTATCGCTGTAGTTTTGCTCCGCCTGTTTCCCATCCACTAAAAAACCTTCAACTTCGGCGGAAATGTATCCGGTTATGCCATTTTCTTTTTTTATTTTGTCGCAATATTCTTTGAGGCGGCCCCTGAAATCGGAAGAATACAGCGAACGATCGCGATTTTGAACAAAAGCGAACAAGACCACTTTCCCGGGGCCGAAAACATCCGACGGCAGCCAGCGAAAACTCGGCCAATCAAGCTCGAGACGCAAATCCGATTCATGAAGCGCGCTGAAACCTCGAATGGAAGATCCGTCAAAAGTCAGGTTTCCCGCCGAGCGCAAGAGAAAATTTTTATCGTAATCGAGCATATGAAGCCTGCCCTCAATGTCCGAAAAGCAAATTGTCACCGCTTTCACTCTTTTTTCTTTTCGGAGATAATCCTGATATTCCTTTTCCAGTTGTTCCGGTTTCAATTTCTTCGCTTTTTCCCCCGCTTCCAGATTCATCGCTTCCAGCTCGTCATAGGGAATTTCAAGAAAATTCTTGAGTGGATTCGAATTTTCCATAATATTTTATATTATTTATTTACTTAATTAATATAAAATTATATTAATTTAAATTTAAAGTCAATATTATTATTTATACTAAAAATATTTCATTGGACAAACCGCTGAATTTCTTTTAATATGACTAGCTGCTCTTTGACAGCAAAATATATCAAATCTCAAGGAGAAACCGATGGATCCTGTGGCTCTTCATTATGTCCCAAGGGAAGTCCAGGATCTTTTCTGGACGATTAAGAGGGTTGTAACCCATATTCCGCAGGAGAAAGTTGTTCTGCGAAAAAACAGAAGTGGTAGTGATGTGATAATATCCTGCCACATTCTCTGTCGAGCACTGGAATATTTTTTTCCGGTTTCCTGCCAGGACGGCTATTTTGGCAAAATCCACTCTCATTCATGGTTGCTGTCAAAGTCGCGTTGGCCTGTCCTCTCGTATTTCTACGATAAGTATATCATTGATCCTTACCCTTGCGCTGTAGCAAGCGGACCGATGCTTGTTGTGAAAGAACGACATACTGCTTGGCACAGTCTTTACAAGGAAGATGATCTGTCCTTCTTAAGAATGGACAAGGACTATATTTGTCCCAACGACGTCTTCTTAGTCGCACAAATGATTCAGGAAATAATCACGCAACTGAAAATCAAAACGCCGTCTGATCTCCAACTTCGAACCTACATGTCTGTCAGACAAATCAAATGGCTTTATGACAAGTGATCTGCTTGAAGGAGGCCGAAAAAGTCCTCCGCGAATTTTATCTCAACGAACCCATTGAATAAGAGCAGCCCGTGCCATGCGCGGCCAACTGCTCTTTTTTTTAAACTTATAACTAAGATTTATTTTTTTCGATTAGTATATTTCGTATGCAGCATTTCCTCCGCTTTTTCGCCGCCCGGTTTTCCCAGGAATTCTCTATATATATTTTTCACCACCGGATTTTCGTGCGATTTTCGAATCGGCATATCTTTGTCGCGCGCTATTATGCCTTTGATCCTGGCGCTTCTTATTTTCGGATTTGCCGGAATAGGCTGTCCCCCGCCCCCGATGCAGCCGTTGGGACAGGCCATAACTTCGATAAAATCGTAATGCGCTTTTCCGGATTTGAGATCTTCCAGCAACTTTTTGGCGTTTCGAATTTCGTGTACCACCGCCACCCGCAATTTCAGGCCATTGATTTCAATTTCGGCGCAGCGGATTCCCTCTTCTCCTCTGACAACCTCAAAATCGAGCCTGCCTAATTCTTCGCCGGTGATTTTTTCCACCGCCGTGCGAAGGGCCGCTTCCATTGCGCCACCGCTTGAGCCGAAAAGCACGCCTGCCCCGGTTGATATTCCCAAAGCCGGATCAAATTTTTTGTCTTTCAGTTTTGAGGGATCGATTTTCTTTTTTCGGAGCAGTCTCGCCAGTTCCCGGATCGTGAGGACGATATCAACATCCCGATGTCCACTCGCGTTTATTTCCGGGCGGGCGGCTTCGTATTTTTTCGAAGTGCAGGGCATAATGGAAACGGAAATAATGCTTTTTGGATCAAATTTTTCTTTTTGGGCGTAATAAGTTTTTATGAGAGGAGAGAGCATCTGCTGGGGAGACTTGCAGCTTGAAAGATTGGGAATAAACTCCGGATAGTATTTTTCAATATACAATACCCATGAGGGGCAGCAGCTGGTGAACATCGGAAGAACATCTTTATTTTTGACGCGCCGGATAAGTTCCGTCGCTTCTTCAACGATCGTGAGATCCGCCCCGAGGATAGTATCAAAAACTTTATCGACTCCCAGAGCTTTGAGAGCCGCAACCAATTTTCCCTCCCAAAAAGTGC
Organism: Candidatus Moraniibacteriota bacterium; assembly: GCA_030679985.1. Classification (GTDB taxonomy): domain Bacteria; phylum Patescibacteriota; class Minisyncoccia; order Moranbacterales; family UBA2206; genus JAUXSK01. The sequence goes on from JAUXSI010000045.1 coordinate 38,343, forward strand.
CCGGCGGCATCCCGAATTCTTCGGAAAAAGTGAAGCGGACCGAAGGCGCCGTTTGGACAATCACCATTTTATTTGAATCCGCCAAAGCTTTTTCAAATTTCCCGATATCATCTTTTTCAGTGATGGCCGCCGTAGGGCAAACGACCGAGCACTGCCCGCAAAAAATGCAATCAAGCGGAATTTCATAAGGCGTTCCGACATTCGTTTTGGAACTGCGATAATTGAATCCGTATGCTTCAACTTTTTGCATATCCCGGCAAATCCGCACGCACCGGCGGCATTCAATGCAATACTGGCTGTCCCGGGCAATACTGGCGTTTTTTTCGTCCACTGCCACATGCGACCAGTTGTCTTTGAGGAGATCAAGTTCATCTTCGGATTTTAATTCTTTTCGGCGCGGGATAAATTTAAATTCATCAATATTATATTCTCGCGCCAGATCCTGAAGTTCGCAGCGTCCGTTTTTCCGGCACTGCGCGCATTTTCCCGCGTGATCCGCCCAGAGAAGTTCGAGATTTATTTTTCGAGCCTTATTCACGTTTTCCGTTTCCGTCAAAACCTCGAGGCCCTCCGCAACTTTTTGCGCGCAAGAAGGAACCAAGCCCTTGTTTTGATTGGTTTCTACCAGGCACAGCCGGCAAACGCCCTCGCTCGGCAGAAGATCCGGATGCGCGCAAAGAACAGGAAGGCGGATGCCGTTTCGCTTGCAAACAGAGAGAATAGTATCGTCGTCTTCGCAGCTATAAAGTTTGTTATTTATTTTAATCTTCATAAATTTTAACTCAAAGCGCAAAGTTCAAAGCTCAAAACCACAACTTAAAGCTCAAAGCTTATCTGGTTTTTAGTTTTGCGTTGTGGCTTTGCGTTTTGAGTTTTGAGTTTTGCGCTTATTTAACGGAAAATTTCTTTTTCAAACATCTTTATAGCATCCGTCCAGGCGACAGCGGCAAATGACCCCAACGGGCAAAATGTCGTGTTTGAAAGCGTCCATAAAATATCTTCGATATTATTCCGGTCGCGCTCTTCCAGATCATTATTTTTGAGACGCTTGGCTATTTCCCGCATCCGATACGTCCCTTCCCGGCAGGGTATGCATTTTCCGCAGGATTCGCGATGAAAAAAATCCGCCCAGGAGAAAAGAAGGTTTTTGATATCGGTCATTTTATCGACCACAAGAATCGACCCGGCGCCAATCGGGTATTCAGAATTGCCATAAACGAAAGGCTGGTCCAGTTTTCCCCGCGGCATCAGGCGTCCGGACGCTCCTCCGATTTGCGCGAACCAGAATTCTTTTCCGTCTTCCAAACCCGCGCCATACAAAGAGTTAAAAATCAGTTCTTCGGCCGAAGTTCCCAGCGGAGCTTCGAAAATTCCTTTATTTTTCACCGCCCCCTCGAGCAAAAACAATTTTGTTCCCGGCGAAATGCTTGATCCGATTTTGGAATACACGCCGGCGCCGCGCCTTATG
>JAUXSI010000050.1 GCA_030679985.1 Candidatus Moraniibacteriota bacterium
CGGGATACCGCCCATCGCCGCGCAATTGCCCAGCGCCACCAGCAGCTTGCTTCTTTTAAGCAAGGCTTCCAAAGTTTTCACGTATTCTTCCGTTACCGGATTGCCTTCCACTAAGACCAGATCCAACTCGCCGCCGCCATCTTCCTCGTCCTCGATCAAACGGAAATCCACCATCTCGATCTTTCCCACGAAATCCAAAAACTTCTCACCCAAATCCAGCAAAGCGAACTGACAACCCTCACAGGAAGTCAGACTGGCGATAGCTACCCGCGGCTTTCTTAACGCAGCCTCCTTCTTCTTGGGCGCCGTCTTTTTTATTTTTACAACCTTGGCGGTTTTTTTTCCATTTGCAGTTGCCGGATATATAGCAATCTTATTTTTGACAGCGGGTTTTATAGCCGGTTTTTTCTTCCGGTCTGGCATTTTTTTTCCAACCGCGGGTTTGCTTGGCAGCGCTTTCTTCGCGCTCGAAGCCTTCCTTTTAGCCGGAACCTTTTTCTTCACCGCCGGTTTTTTCTTTTCCGACTTCCCCGTAGCCTTCTTGGCTGCTTTGGCCGATGGTTTTTTCCGCACGGCTACGGCTGACAATTTACTGAGAAAATTGGAAATTTTTGATTTTTTATTTTCCGCCATATCGTTTTTATTTTATGATTCATTTTACCACATTCCGGCGGAATTTAAAAACTGCCGATAACTTGCTATACTGGGCATATGGAAACATTCGCATACGCAGATAAAAGCACCTGGCGGATTTTAGCCCTTGGCCCGGAATCAAGCGGCAATTTTTCCGTTTTCCAATCCGGTAAAATTTATTTTTCCGAGGATTTCGGGGATTTGCTGGAAGACGCGAATTACCACAAATTCAAAGATAGTCTCAGCGCCTTTTTAAAAAAGAGCGGAATCAAGCCAGACATCATCCTGAATGACCAGCATCCTCTCTACCGGACTACTTCTCTTGGCCAAAAGCTGGCTAAAAAATACGGAGCTAAACATGTCCGGGTCCAGCACCATCTCGCCCATATCTTTTCCGCCATCGGCGACAAGCGTATTTCAAACGGCGGGTACGCGTTGCCGGAAGTTTTTTTTGGAATCGCTATCGACGGCACCGGTTACGGATCGGACGGCAGGATTTGGGGCGGAGAAATATTCAAATTTGAAAGTCAAAATTCAAAAGTCAAAAATACTAAACGGATCGGGCATTTGGAAAATCAAACCATGCTTGGCGGCGAGTTGGCGGTCCGAGAGCCGGCGCGGATGTTGATTGCAATTTTGGCCAAGTTTTTATCCAAAGAAGAAGTTTATGCACACATAAAAAAATATTATTCCGCCCAAGAATTTGAGGTTTTATACAACCAATCGCAACAAAATTTCAATTGTCTGGAAACTTCCAGCACGGGCCGGATTTTAGACGCCGTATCCTTGCTTTTGGGTTTTTGCGGAAACGGAAGGAATTACAAACACGAGCCGGTCGATTTGCTGGAAAAAAATTCAACGAAGCCTTACGCTGATTTACATCCGAAATTACAAATCACAAATTACAAATCACAAACAAACTCAAAATTAGAAATCCAAAACCCGAAATATTATGGATTACTGACTACGCCATTATTTGAATATTTAATCGAAAATTTATACAAAGATAAATCCCGGCTCGCCGCCACCGCCCAGCTCTACATCGCTGAAGGTTTATATGAAATACTTTGCCATTCCGGCCTTGAGTCGGAATCCGGTTTTTTCGCTGGCGGCCTCGCTAACAACGAAGCAATTTCCAAATACCTGGTCTCCAAGAGTGTTTATGCAAATAAAAAAATCCCCCGCGGCGACGCCGGGCTATCGCTTGGCCAGATTATTTTCTATTTATCCGGCCAATAAAAAAAGGCGGGAGGCTGGTTGTTTTTTATAACAACCGCCTGCCCGCCTCTTGCGGCGACGCGCCTCCGATCAAAGCGCGCCGTCAGCGTACCCAAAGATACGGCCTTACTGAGAGGGTAGCCTCCCCCTCCAGATATTTTTCAGGCTTTTCGCATTCATAGCTCCACGAAACTTCGCAGGTCAATTCCTGCGTTTCTTCATCGAGGAGCTGTGCAAACCCCTGCTCGCAATTTTGAGCAGCAACCAAGATGCCGATCGTCTTGTTTTCCGGATTGCCGATCAAGGCATCCGTCCTATTTATCAGTCCCTCGGGACTTTTGACGACCAAGCTGGCGGTGCCGAAGTTATCCTTCGTCAACTCCTCCACCCTTTGCCAATAAAAAAACTTGATCTGTTTATACTTTGCCTCTTTTCCTGAGCAATCCCAGGTTTTTTCCTCGACAACCTGAATGATAGCCGGGTCATCCAGGCTATCGGGAATCACGAAAGAATGCTCCTTCACAATCCCCCCAAACAAAGATGTTGTAATAGCCCAACAAAACACAACCATCACAATCACAATCCACGCGGATGCCATCACCATCGATACCGTCAGCTTCTTCATGTCTACGTCCTCCTAAAGGTTTTCTACAACCGACGGACCATCCGCAGGTTCTTTTTTTATGTGTTATTTTTGCGGAACAACCGCAAAAAAACCTTATTCGATTTTTAAAATGCCACGTTCCAATATGGCACATATTTGGAAGATTGTCAACAAATGCGGGGAATCAATTTGCCCCGTGGAATATCGATTTTTTTGACACCCCCTAATGAAGTTTTTAAATAAAGTCCTCGCCCGCGCGTAACGGCACCGATGATTTTCGCCTCCTTGTTGAATTTTCGCAGTATTTGAATGGCATTTTTGGCATATTTTTGCGGAATCGTCGCCACGAACCGGCCCTCCGACGGAAAAGAAAATTTATCGATGCCCAGAAGTTCCGATAATGCGACCGTTTCCTTGGCAAACGGCAAAACATCCTCTTCTAAAATTATTTTCACTTTGGATTTTTCCGCCATCTCATTGAGTACGGCAGCCGCTCCGCCCCGAGTCGGGTCTTTGCAGGAAGTCAGATATTTCGCCACGCTCTGGATTTCTTTTATCAGTGGCTGGCAATCGCTTCGGATTTTGGTCTTGTAATTGAAACGGCTGGCCAGAAGCGCCACCGCGTGCTCGCCCAAATTGCCGGAAGCGATGACCGCATCCCCCGCTTGCGCCCCGCCGTTGTCGATTATCTTTTCCGCCAACCCCACTCCGGAAGTCGTGATTTCAAGCTTGTCGATCTTGCCGCGCTCCGTGACTTTGGTGTCCCCTGTCACGATCGGCACGCCCGTAATTTTCGAAATTTTTCCGATCGATTCCATTATTTTTTGCAAATCTTCCTCCGGGAAACCTTCTTCGATCACTAAACTCAAGCCGATACCGATCGGACGCGCGCCCATCACCGACAAGTCATTGATAGTGCCGCACATCGCGATCTTGCCGATATCGCCGCCCGGAAAAAAAATTGGATCCACGATGAAGGCGTCGGTCGTGAAAACCAACCGCTCTTTGCCGATCGCGTAAGAAGCGCCGTCATCCCGGGTGTTTTTCCATCGGCGGTCCGCTGGAAAACTTTTCCTTATTTTGGCGATAAGCCCATCGGATTTCTCCCCGCCCGCGCCGGCTTCTAATTCGATTCCTGTTTTTTCTCTTTCCATTGTTTATATTTTAAGATAAAAAACGCGGCCAAAAAAATCCCGAACGCGTCGATCGCCACGTCCCTCGGCGTGCCTGTCCGGCCGAAAACGAAAGTCTGATGCCATTCGTCCGACGCTGCATACAGCAAGGTCAGCACTGAAGAAAACAGTAAAGCCCGTTTCAGGGAAATATTTTGCGAAAACGCCCGGTATGCCAAGACACCCAGGATGAAATATTCGATCACGTGGAAAGCTTTCCTTTCGATGAAATAGAACAGGTCGAAAGGCCGGATATCGTGCCCTTCCATCGCCGAAAGGCCGAAAATGACCGCCATCCAAAACAAAACAGGCAGCCACGCGGATATTTTTCCGGTTCCATTTTTTTCCATAAAGTCATTCTAACAAAAAAAAGGCGCCCTGGCGAGAAAAATTTCCACCAGAGCGCGCGCAAATAAACATTAAAATCAGAGGAGCCGGGCCGCCTTATCCGCCAACCTAGAACGCAAGCCTTGTTCCAGCCGGAGATGACAAAAGTTTTCATCATCCTTGAACCGGTCGATCAGATGGGCCAGTCCGCTGGAGCTAGAGTCCAGGTATGGCGCATCAATCTGGCCAAGATCGCCGCAAAAAACGATTTTGCTGCCCTCCCCGCAGCGGGTAATCAGGGTTTTCACGTCTAGCGGCCGGGTATTCTGAGCCTCATCAATGATAATGAACGTCTTCGACAGACTTCGGCCGCGGATGTGCCCTATGGATTCCAGTTCCAACTTACCCGAAGATAGCAGTTTCTCCAGAGTAAGAACGACATGATTGTCTTTTTCCGCAAATTTCTTACGGAATTTACCCTCCTCGGGCTCGACATTTTTCAGGATGACTTCTAGATTATCCCTTATCGGTTGCATCCAATTCATCAACTTCTCTTCTTTGTCACCTGGGAAATAACCGATATCGCTATTTTTATTGCCGACCGTAACCGGCGGACGCGCCACGATAATACGCTCATAAAGCGGATCTTTCTTGGTGGTCTGGCTGATTCCGACCAGCAATGCCAGAAACGTTTTACCTGTGCCGGCGATGCCGGACAAGGCCACCGCTTCGATGTCTGGGCAAGACAACGCATCCAAAGCGCATTCCTGCTCACCATTTCTAGGGAAAATCCCCATAACGGAACGTTTTCTACGTATCGTCCGACCATCGTCTCCCCCGCAAAAGCGCCATATTTCACCACCTCTAATTTGATAACGGATTGACAAGATACCATTAGGCTTCTCGTCGCCTCCCTCGAAAACCGAGCCGTACTTTCTGAAAAGCTCGGATTGGTCCTTAGTGTAATCCTCCGTATCAAGCCCAAGACCTGCAGCCTTGAGTCGGACATTGGTGTCCTTGGAAATCACAGACACCCGCTTCCCGTTTTCTCGCGACAAACCGTACGCGAAGGACAAAATCCGATTATCCGGCGCGTTCTTGTTGAATTTGAGCGGATAACTGCTGTCCAGCGGGATGACAAGCGTCCCTCTGTTCGGCATTTTCACCCCTTTTCTGACATCCCCCTGGCCTAAAAATTCAGCCAAGCCATTACTAGCCTTGCGGGCTGAAGCAGATACTGAGCCGTCGGTGTCATCGCTTCTTTTCTTGAGAGAGTCCAGCTCCTCCAGGACTTCCTCACAAATAACCACTGTATTGTCCCCGAATTCCCTGAACGCGTCCGGATCATGGATCAAGACGTTAGTGTCCAGAATAAAATGCTTCGTTTTCTTTCTGGCTGCCATAAACTAAACACCTCCGTTGAATTGATAAAAGAACTTCCCTTACATAACTGAAGCATAAGACGCGGCTGATATTTTTGCAAGCCGCGAAAAACCCTCGAAAATGACGGTTATAAAGAAAACCTATATTCCACGTTGCAACTCCCCTCCACCGAAACCATACAGGCACCTTGCGGCTTGTCCGGCGTGCAGGCCCGTCCGAAAAGCGGACATTCTTTCGGTTCGATCAATCCTTGCAATACCAGTCCGCACCTACAAGCGGACGGTTTCGGTTTTATTTCTTTTTTAATCTTCCGGATCAAATCCCTATGGACGGATTCCGCATCCTGTTTTTGATATTTTTTCCGAATCTTCAAACCGGAATTTTTAATTTCACCCAATCCCCGCCAGCGCGCGTTTGAAATTTCAAAAACCTCATCGATCAGTTTCCGCGCTTTGGGATTGCCGTCTTTTCTGACCAAGCGCGGATAGGCGTTTTCCACTTCTTTCCGGCCTTCCGAGATTTGCGCCAAAAGCATCCCGATCGCCCGCAAGACGTCTTCGCCGGAAAAACCTGCCACGACTTGCGGAATCTTGAATTGCCGATAGGCTTCCGTGCCGATAATCGCGCTGACGTGGCCCGGATCGATGAAGCCATCCACCCTGATTTCCTTATTCGCCAAAAGCGCCGCCATCGCCGGCGGGAAAATTTTATGCGCTGAGTAGGTGACGATCCCGTTTCGGACGGCCCACGCGCTCGGTGGCGTCGTCGTTTCAAATCCCAGACCGAAAAACACGATGTCCGGATATTTGTTTTTCAACTCCAAGACTTCAGCGACATCATAGACCGCGAAAACTTTGGCGCCTTTTTGCCGTGCCGCCGAAAGGCTCGTCAAATTGCCCGGGACATCCAAAACATCCCCATAGGCCGCCACCGGGATTCCCGCCAGCGCCAAACCGGCCATCACATCGATGTCCGATTGGTCCGTCACGCACACCGGACAGCCCGGGCCGGAAACCAGTTTCACATTTTTTGGCATCAAACTTTTGATCCCATTTTGCGCGATCGTCTGCGAATGCGTCCCGCACAATTCCATCAAACGGACTTCCCGACCGATTTCCGCCGCCAATTGATGGATATCCTTTACGATTTTATCGGTTTCCATAGCCAGATCTTATTTTTTACCCAAATACCCCTGGATATCCCTTACCCATTCCCTATCCATTTTCTCAATCGCAAAGCCGGCGTGCACCATCACGAAATCGCCGATTTCCACGTCGACCATCGCGATATTCACATCCTTCCGGATGCCGTTGAAATCGATTTCAGCCACGTCGCCTTTGATTTTTAGAATTTTACCCGGGATAGCTAAACACATAGTTTAAAAAAATTTTAATTTCTAATTTTTCTAATTTTTAAATAAATCTTAATTTTTAATTTCTAAACCTCAGATCTAGATATATTCATATTGTTTAAAAAATTTAGATTTAGGAAATTATTTATAAAATTAAAAATTATAAAATTTAAAAAATTCACCTTGATTGCCCTCCCCCATTCACGCATCCGCCCGGGCAGACCATGCATTCGATGATTTTTGTCTTGATCCGGCCCTTGTCCAAATCCTGCAAAATGCTTTTTATCTGCGGCACGCCATCGGCCACCACATATTTGCATTTCAATTTTTTGGCGAGCATTTCCGCCGCTCCGCCCATCCGAATCATATCTTTGGATTTTTCATTTTTCACCGCAAAGTCTTTGCTGAAACCGGCGTTTTTTATTTCCTCCAATTTCAGATTTTTTCGCCTGATCAGCCGGCCCAGCTCCCAGACAGTCAGGACATAATCGAGATTGCCGCTCCGGTCTTTTTTCTTGGCCACGCACGAGGAAATGGAAATGACCACGATAGCTTGCGGATCGATCTTATGCCGTTTGGCATAACCGTTTTTGACGGCTTCCGCCATCAATTCATCCGGATTAGCGACATCCAAGATATTACCCTTGAACTGCGGATAATATTTATCCACCAACAAATTGAAGGATGGGCAATGGCTGAGCATCAAATTGCCCTTGCCGCTTGTTTTGATAGCCTGCGCCATTTTTTCCAGAGCCAGCTCCATCCCGAACCCCGAATCAAAAACCTTTTCAAACCCCAGCGCCTTCAGCACGCCGATCAATTTTCCGACCGAACCTATCTCCGGCTGTTCCAAAACGACCGATTCCAAAACGGCCGGATCAACCAAAGCGACGGCCATCTTTTTCAAATCATCCAGCTCACCTATGATTCTGTCCAAATCATTCTTATCCGTCAACGCTCCCGTCGGGCAATTTTTCACGCACTGTCCGCAAAAGATGCAGTCCAGCGGTTTTCCATAGGGCGTGCCCACCACTACGTCGCCCGCCCGGTTATTGAAAGAAAATTCTTTGGTCGGACAGATATTGAGGCAACGGCGGCATTCCACGCACAACTCAGTCGTCCGGGAAACGCAAGGATTGCCCTCGTCCACCACCACCCGCGAGCGGTTGTCTTTCAGCAGATCAAGATTTTCACGATCCGTCATTTCCTCCTTGCGGGGAATGAAATGGAAATTTTCGATTTTCTGCTCCGTCGCCAGGTTCTGCAGTTCGCAACGCTGGTTTTTTTTACAAGTGACGCATTTGCCGGCATGGTCCGCCCATAGCAATTCTAGGTTGATCCGCCGGGCCTGGGAAATTTTTTCACTTTCCGTCGCGATTTCCATCCCCGCGGAAACTTTCGTATTGCAGGAAGTGATAAGGCGCCCGCCGCATTCCACCACGCAAATCCGGCATACGCCTTCGTGAATCCCTTTCATTCCGCAAAGTGTCGGGATTTTTATGCCGTTTCGCAGGCAGACCTGGAAAATCGTTTCCCCGGGCTTTGTTGCAAGATCCCGATCGTTGATTTTTATTTTCATAATATTTAAATTGCGAAATAATTTTAATTTTTAAGTTAAATTCAGAAAAAATTAAGATTATTTGGAAATTCTATAAATTTCATTTTGGAAATTTTCCAGCGCGTCGCCGAAAGCCGTCGCCGCGAATTTGCCCAATGGGCAAAAAGTCGTGTTATTCAAAGTCCATAAAATATCCCGGATAGCCGCCACGTCCCGCTCCGACACTTCCCCGTCCCGCAACCGCTTGGCGATCTCCCACAAACGGAAAGTCCCCTCGCGGCACGGTACGCATTTCCCGCAAGATTCCCGGCGAAAAAAACCGGTCCAGGACAAAAGCAGTTCGTGGATATCGGCCGTCTTATCCACTACTAGTACCGCTCCGGATCCCAACGGGATTTTCGCTTCGCAATCATATTCCAATTTCAATTTCAAATCCTTTTCCAAAGCCAGCCGGCCGGATGACCCGCCCACCTGCGCGAACCAAAATTCCTTGCCCGGCTGGATACCGCCGGCACACTTCCCGATCAAGTCGCCCAATTTTATGCCCAACGGCGCTTCAAAAACATCCGAATTCTTGACCGATCCGTTCACGATGAACAATTTGGTGCCGGGGGATTTTTTGGAACCGATTTTAGCGTACGCCTTTCCGCCATTTTCAACTATCCACGGGATATTGGCGATGGTTTCCGCGTTATTGATCGCTGTCGGCCGACCGAACAGCCCGCATTGGGTCGGATAGGGCGGCCGCGCTTTCGGCTCGCCGCGATTGCCCTCGATGGAATTCAAAAGCGCCGTTTCTTCCCCGCAGACATACGCCCCGGCACCTGCGAAAATTTCCATTTCCAAACCATATTTCGAGCCTAAAATATTTTCGCCAAGAAAGTTTTTTTCCTGGGCCTGCTCCACTGCCCGCTCCAAAATTTCGATTTCTTTCTGATAATTGCCGTTGATATAAATAAAAGCTTTCCGCGCGCCAACGGTCAGAGCCCCGATAATGATGCCTTCCAACAACATATGCGGATCATTGTCGACGATCGACCGGTCCTTGTAGGTTCCCGGCTCGGATTCGTCCAAATTGCAAATGAAATATTTTTCCTTGCTTTTTTCCAAAGCCACGCATTCAAGTTTCCGACCGGTCGGAAAACCAGCCCCGCCCCGCCCGCACAAACCGGAAATTTTGATTTCCTCCAAAACCGATTGCGGCGCCATCTCCGCCACGAATTTGCGCAAAGCCCGATATCCGCCCGCCGCGATATAATCATCTATCCTGCCCGGATTTATGCGTCCCCAATTTTTGGTTATTATTTTGGTTTCCTTTTTCATTCTTCCATTATATCTCGCTTGGACGATTTTGCCTACTTCATCCGCAATTTCGGAAACAATTTCGGTACGCGGCGCTTGTATGCCAGATATTCTTCCCCAAACTTACCGGCAAGTGCCCGCTCTTCCAATCGCACCCAGAACAGCAGAACGAACATAAGCCAGTGCGCGCCGATCAAAAACCGGACATCCGGATAGAAAAAAAATATAGACCAGCCCAGAACGATGTCGGCGGAATAAATCGGGTGGCGCATCTTGGCATAGACACCTTCCGTGACAAGCTTGTCGATCCTGTCCGCGGACAACGGAGCCTTGCGATGGATCGCTATCGCACCGATGAAAAAATACAGCCAATAGGCGCTGGCTGGGACGATCAGGGCGGACATAAACATATTGCGCGGAAAAACGAAACGCGCCGGAACTATCCAGAACGCCAAAAAAAGCCCGCCTATCACAATCAGCCACATCAGCACGGGATTTACTAGTTTGCGTCGAATATCCATATAATTCCTTAATTCCCCACTTGCTTATTACTACATCCTTCAAACCGGCATCCGTCCATATTTCGCACCAATTCCGCCGACCAACCGAATTTTCCATCCCCGACCCGGGCCTTTATTGCGCCCCAATCGACCCATATCTTTACAAAACACGGTTTTTGGTGTATAATTAAAAATCGTGCCTGATTTTTAATCGCCGGTTTGACTTTTGGATTAAACCCGGTATCATTTAAAGAACACTGCACATTCCAACATTCAAACGAAACAACGGAGGTCGAGATGCAAAAAGAAATCACTACAGACGGTATCATCGAAGCTTTGGGCAACATAATTTCCAGCGGCGATACCGGCGCCACGAAAGAAATTATGAAAAAGCTGAAACAATCCCATCCCGAAACAATTCAGGGAATGCTGGGGTTAATGGCACGAAAAGCTTTGGGAATGGGAATGTTTTTCCATTCCGGATCCAAAGTAACGATAATCGATCCTGCTCACTGCCCGAACTTTTCAACACTCTTATGTCATGAATTGAAAAATTTGCATTCAGATTCGGAAAGAGTAACATTCCGGTGGGCTTTCACGGAAATAGAAAACGGCAATCATTACCTGCCGGATGATACGATTGCCCTGTACGGCTATTCGGATTATGCCATCTTACTTATCGATGTGATTGCCGTCGAATGCGACAGCCATATGGTCAAAAAAATGACTGAAATGGTCAAACAAATGTCCCAGGATACGGTCGCTATCGTTATGACTATCATAAACCGCGGATTCACGGCCGAGAGCCTGGGAGTGGATGAATTCTACCCCCTCCTGGAGCTATAAAAACTCCGCCGTATCCGTGTCACCCACAAGAGGTTGCCGATCCTGGCGACCTCTGTTTTTTTTAAAAAAATCCGGTTATTATCGGACTGGCGCAATTTTACGGATAGCTTATAATATACTAAAGCCTTCAGAATGGAGAGGTGAAAAATTGAGACCCACCTGGTTTTTCAGGGAAAAAATTATTTTTTCCGTTAAATTTTTCAAGGGACTCACACGCCTAGGAATCCGTCCCCGGACGGGCTCCCGCGCTCCTGCATTGAGGGCTTTACAGAAAAATCGAGGCTATTCCTCGATTTTTTTGTTTGCCGGACTAGATATAATTGCGCAAGATGTCATCCACGCTACTGGGCGTCACCCGGGCGAAGACATTGCCGTTCACGACCATCACCGGCCCTTGGCCGCATTGCCCCAAGCAACTGATGATTTCGAGCTTCACCTTAGGGTTGAAATCATCGCCAGCCTTGATGCGCAACTGGCTTTCGATTTCGCGGATGACCTTGAAGCTGTTCTTTACCGCGCAATTGGCGCCGGAACAGACCTGGATGACCAGATTTGGTTGCTTTTTAGTTTTGACCAAATCATAAAAACTGGCGGTTTCATAAACTTTGGAAAACGGCACGGAAAAATAGTCCGCCGCTTTGCGCGCTTCTTCCTCGCCGACATAACCGAAAGCGGCGTTGATTTTTTTCAGCGCCGGCAACAAGTTTTTCTGTTCCGGATCGAATTCCAAGAGGATTTTTTCAACCGTCATATCGTTTAAAAAAATAATTCCTAAGCCTTGCCGGCGCTGCCGAACAATCGCATCTTGTGCTTGACACTCTCCTTGACGGCCTTGCGCGCGTCACCCAGGATCGTACGTACGTCGAAGCCCGGATCCTTGTCGCTTTTAAAAGTCGTACTCAAGCTGTTCACGAACGCCATCCGCGTGTCCGTGTCCACATTGAAACAATTGACGCCCATCTTAATGGCCTGCTCGGCCTTGCCGTCTTCCCAATCGGATGCGCCATGCAAGATGATCGGGACATCGATTAAGCTCCGGATTTTTTCCAACCGCTCAAAATCGGGAATCTCCCTCTCCACGAAAAATCCGTGCGCATTGCCGATAGCCACCGCCAGAGTGTCCACGCCGGTCCTTTCCACGAAATCCTTGGCTTGGTCAGGATCAGTCATATACTTGTCCCAGTCGACCGCGCCCATCTTGTGTTCGCTCAGGTACGGCACATTGCCCAGCTCCCCTTGCACCGCCACGCCCTTTTCATGACAAAATCCGACTACTTTCTTGGTCATCTCCACATTATCCACATATTCTTTCCTAGACCCGTCATACATCACCGACGGCCAGCCGATTTCCACCGCCCGTTGCACGATTTCAAAACTGCCGCCATGGTCCAGATGAATAGCCACCGGGATTTCCGGCGCGTAAAATTCCACGTCATTCTTGATGATATTGAAAATCATCCGCCCGCCGGCATATTCCATCGTTTTTTCAGTAACCTGGATGATGACCGGCGATTTCAATTCTTGGGCGGCCTCCACGATCGCCCGGGTCGTTTCCAGAATTATCGAATTTAACGCTCCGACGGCATAACCGC
>JAUXSI010000053.1 GCA_030679985.1 Candidatus Moraniibacteriota bacterium
AACGTATGTTTTTGCTTTATCTTCGCTAATCAATTGGTAGATAAACATTGGCATATTGTTTGGCGTCCCCGCCTCGACTCGCGGAGACGACCGCTCGTCGAGGCGAGGCGGGCTGACCGGGCTAGACGATGGCGGCATATTTTTTTGATAACAGTAGGAATGATAGCACAAAGCAGAAATAAATCAAGCGTCCGGCAAAAAGTTGCCGGATACGGAAAGCGCGCACATACCTGCCTCGCGAGGAGAACCCCTCGCCGGAAATCATTTTTTACTGCTACGTTCGACTATTTCGACATGGAATTCACCTTCAGCCTCTTTATCCTGTTTGCCGATCGCCCAAATGATTTCATTCTCCTCATACTTCCTGTTAAGCGGGGATTGGCTGGGATCCTTTATATCCTCGAAATTCAAGGTCCGGATAGCGCCGTCGCAATCCCTGATCACAACCTGGCTGCCATACGAACCGATGACCTTGCCGGCAACGGCGATGTCGCCCGGAATCGTGTTCTTAGACCACCCTCGCGTAGCGTCCTCCATCCCGGCTACCGCGAAAAAAGAACTCAGGAGCAACGTGACCGCCAACAGAGCCAGTAAGGCGACATTGGAATCCATCCTGATGCCGCGCGACAGATCAAATTTTTGGATTATAAAATTGGCCAGCACGATGGTCACGATGAAAAGGGCGATATAGTCATACGGCAATGCCAATAGCACTATTTTCAATCCCGGCCAGCCGAAAGCCAAGAATTTCATAACCCCGGTTTTTTTCAAAAAATATAAAAACGCGCTCAACAGAAAAGCACTGGCCAGAATCGACAACGCCAAGACGCTTTCCAATCCCAGTTTTTGGGCCAGAAAAAGGGAGGCTGGCCGCATCCGGATCTTCTTCTCCTTTATTTTTTGCATTATTTCCTGTTTCATTTTGTTTCCCGCTTAATTCATATGTTCCGCGTCCGGACAGAGATCTAGTCTGTCGGATTATTCCGGCCGTTCAACTTCTCCATCTCCTCCGCCATTTTTTTCTTAGCCCGGTTAATGAGGGTTCCGACCGTATTGACCGGTTTTTGCAAAATCTCACTTATTTCTTCATACGACTTTTCCGAATAATAACGCAATATCAAGACCTGCTTATATTTGATCGGCAGTTTATTGATGGCTTCATCGACTTCATCTATCGCCTCTTTCCTGAGCCATAAATCGTCCGCGCCGTCTTCCGCTTTGTTGCTTGTCAGCTTATCCTTGGTCGAAGTTATGTCCTCCCAAGAAATGAATCTTTTCAGCGACTTCCGCTTGATGAAATTGACCGCCTCATTGTGGGCTATCCGGTATATCCAGGAAGAAAATTTCCGTTCCGCATCATAGCTTTGCATATTTTCAAAAGCCTTGATAAAAACGTTCTGTAGCAAATCTTCCGCTTCCTCCCGGTTACCGATCAGGCGATATAGGTATGCGAACAATTTACCCTGATATTTTTCGATGATTACGGCAAACAGATCCACCTTACCGGACTGGATCAGCTTGACTAGCCGGTTATCATCCGACTGTTCGGCTCCGATTTCCGCCACGAGTCCGGAGCTGTCTGTTTTACTGGTTTTTTCCACGCTGATTTATCAATTAATACTTATCATCAATATTAATATTTCATTTGTGGGTTATCCGGTAATCGCCTATAATACCGATATGTGAACTATAACCCATTTTCCCTTAAACCGACAATATATGCGTATTTTAGGAATAGAAACCTCTTGCGACGAAACAGCGGCCTCCGTCATAAGCATAGACGAAAAAAATGGTTACATCAAGCCATTATCCAATATCATCGCTTCCCAGATAAAATTACACGCCGCCTGGGGCGGCGTAGTGCCGAATTTGGCGGCCCGCGAACACCTGAAAAACATCCTGCCTGTCCTGCATTCGAGCCTGGCGGAAGCGGGTCTCAGCAAGGACGACATTGACTTGATCGCGGTCACCAACGGCCCCGGTCTCATCCCGGCCCTGCTCATCGGCACCAATACCGCCAAAACCATCGCTTATGCCTGGCAAAAACCGTTACTGGGCATCCACCACATCGAAGGGCATATCTATGCCAACTTTATCAACAAGAGCCCTGAGGATATCGCCTTCCCTATCCTCTGTCTGGTCGTTTCCGGCGGACACACGCAATTAGTGCTGATGAAAAAACATCTGGACTACGCGATAATCGGCGAAACGCAAGATGATGCCGCCGGCGAAGCTTTTGACAAGGTAGCCAGGATTTTGGGTCTGGGATACCCGGGCGGTCCGCTGATTTCAAAGTTGGCCGCCGGGTTCAAGCCTGGAGCGGACCTCTCCCCGATCCGCTTTCCCCGGCCGATGATCGCCAGCGATAATCTTAATTTTTCTTTTTCCGGACTCAAGACCTCAGTCCTCTATTTTGTGAAAAAAAACCAGGCCCGGCTGGCTGACAAAAAATTCGTCCGGCAGATCGCCTATGAATTCCAGCAAGCCGTTATCGATGTCCTGCTGGCGAAAACCGTCGCGGCCGCAAAAATCCATAAGCCGAAAACCGTCATGCTGGCCGGCGGAGTCAGCGCCAACATCCAGTTGCAGCTGCAACTTAGCAAAGCCGTCTCGGAACAATTGGCCGACACGGATTTTTACTTCCCGGAACCTTCTTTTCAATCGGATAACGCAGCTATGATCGCCGCGGCCGCTTTTTTCAGACAGCAGAAAAACGGCCGCGGCGAAACGTTGTCTTCCGGCTGGAAAGGGCTCAAAACCGAGGCTAATTTGAAATTATAAAAAATTACAAAAAATGCGATTCATTAAATTCCTTATCTTCGGACTGCTGGCCGCTTCGGGAGCGTTATGCGCCGAGCTTATCCTGTCGAATTTGTATTATGCCGCGTCCATAAAAGATATCGCGGCGGATTATTCCACCGGCATGACGATTTTCCTGCTCATCGTCGTGATGGTTGAGGAAGTTTCCAAATATATCCTGCTGGTCAAATTATATTCCGCGCCTGGCAGCCGGCCGCCAAAAGTTTCCATGGCGCTCGCTTTCGGACTAGGCTTTTCCTTGGTTGAAATGCTTTTTCTCCTGAGCCAAAATTTCCCATCCTATGACGCCTTCTTCGGCTTCCGATTGCTAGGTGCCTCCTTGCTGCACATCGCTACCGCTGGAATTATCGGCGCACTATTGCTCAAGAAAAACATTCCGGCCGCCAGGATCATCAGTCTCGCTTTCGTCCTGCACTTGGCCTATAACCTATCAATCATATACGGACTGGGTTATGCGACGGTTTACTCGATCCTGGCATTTTCATTCCTCCTGCTGGCCGCGTTTAATCGCGGATCCGCCGACTAGCTACCCAGGCGTGGAATCCTTGTCATTTGCAAAATATGCCGCCTTCAATTATAATTATTTCAGATAATAAAATAACATTCATACAAAAAAATGATTAAAGTGAAGCGGTCTTTTTTGGAAAGACTTACCGGTTCAAGCAATATAGATGAAAATCAGGAATATGAATCCCCTATCAGGCCATTAGCTAAAATTTATGAGGAGGAGGAAGCTGAAGAAATGATGATAAATTCCTCCACCCGCAGGGCTATGCCGGAAGAAAGCCCGGCTTCCAATGATGACGGAGAAGGACAACTCACCATAGACGTTTACCAGACCGATAATGACATCGTCATCAAATCGACCATCGCGGGCGTCAAACCGGAAGATCTGGATGTGACCATCAACAGCGATATGGTCAGCATCCGCGGCGAAAGGAAAAATGAAGAAATGGTCAGCGAAGAGAACTACTATTATCAGGAGTGCTACTGGGGAAGTTTTTCCAGATCGGTCATCTTGCCGGTCGATGTCCTGGCCGACAAAGCGGAAGCTTCGATGAAAAACGGGATCCTAACCATCCGTTTGCCGAAAGCTGATAACACCAAGACTAAGAAAATCCAAGTCCGCGGCTTCTAGGGCCAAAAAATCAAAAAACGCCTCAGGCACGGTCCCGGGGCGTTTTATGTCCCCGCAAGTATTGATTTCGGAGCGGATTTAGGCTATTCTTAACCTATGCTAAATCTCGCGACAACAACCATTCTCGGCTGCCTATTACTTCTCATCAGCGGCAATGCCGCTTCAGCCGAGACTATCCCCTTGGGAAAATTTTCTTCAGCTAGTCAAGCTGACGGGCTCTTTAAAGAGCTCAACCTAAAAGTCGATACCAAGACCTATCCGCTGACCAAAGCGGAACTTTCCAGTTGGGTCAAGGAAAAGAACATCCTTACCTATAATCCTGACTACGTTTCCGAAATTGAAAACAAGGATATTTGCCAGCACGCTAAATCCATCCTGTGCGCATTGGCGCTGAGCCTGAAAGACAAGGACCACATCCAAAAATCCTCTATCCTCTATCTGGATACCGGTTCAACAAAGCGTTTCGTTGAGGATCTTTCCCGGCAGGCGAACATAGCGCCGACCGATGCCAAATTGACCATAGAAAACGGCAAAGTTTCGGTTTTCACTTTGAGCCAAAAAGGCCTCGAACTCGACAAAGAAAAAAGCGTTGCCGTCTTGGCGAACCATCTGCTGCAAAAAGGGACGGGCGATACAATCGATTTGCCATACATCCGGAAAAACCCGGAAGTCGGGACGGATTCCATAGACAACCTCGGCATCACATCCCTCATCGGCGAGGGACGTTCGAATTTCCGCGGCTCCCCCAAAAACCGCATCTTCAATATCAAGGTCGCCACCAACCGCTTCAACGGAACGCTCATCAAGCCCGGCGAAGAATTCTCTTTTGTAAAAATATTAGGCGAGGTTGATGGGGAACATGGCTATCTGCCGGAGTTGGTCATAAAAAAAGACAAGACCGAGCCGGAATTCGGCGGCGGTATCTGCCAAGTTTCAACCACGGCTTTCCGCGCCGCTATCTATGGCGGCCTGGAGATAACCGCCCGCCGGAACCACGCGTATCCGGTTTCATATTATAACCCCCAAGGTATGGACGCCACGGTCTATGTGCCTTGGCCGGATTTGCGCTTCATCAACAATACCCCCGGCCATATCCTGATCCAAACTGAAATCGCCGGAACGGAACTGATATTCAGATTCTTCGGCACTCCGGATGGCCGGAAAATCAACGTGGTCGGCCCGACTATCCTGGAAAGAAAACCGGACGGCTCGATGAAGACGACCTTTTCGCAACAGGTATTTGACGCCGACGGAAAGCTGATCCGTGAAGATGTCTTCAATAGCAGTTACGATTCGCCGGACAAGTATCCGCATCCTGGCGAAGTGCTGACTAAAAAGCCGGATGACTGGTCCAAAAGGGAATGGTCGGAATATTTGAAAGCTAACAAGCGGTAGGCGCCGGACAAACATTGACTGATTGCGCTTTTCCTGCTACTATGGCTACATTGCCTTTGGGCAATTTTATGTTGTGATCCTCCAATGGCGAATGCTGCGCCTGTAGCTCAGTGGATAGAGCAGTAGCCTTCTAAGCTATTGGTCGCAGGTTCGATTCCTGCCAGGCGCACATAAATTATAATAATGAAATGTGACTCGATGGATGGATCTGCTGCTAGTAGCCTTCTAAGCTATTGGTCGCAGGTTCCCTGCCAGACGCACATAATCGGCAATTTAAAATTATAGTTTTGCACCCATAGCTCAGTTGGTAGAGCAGATCCCTCTTAAGGATATGGTCCTAGGTTCAAGTCCTAGTGGGTGCACACGATCGGGAGTGGGAAGTCTTCAGAGTGGCGATCATAGTTCAGTGGTAGAACATCGGTTTGTGGTACCGAGTATCTGGGTCCGATTCCCAGTGATCGCCCCCCTGCAGATTTCTTGGAGAAAATCCATAAAGTAGTCATGCGCCCTTAGCTCAATGGATAGAGTGCCTGGCTTCGAACCAGTAGGTTGGGGGTTCGAATCCCTCAGGGCGCACCAAGTTTAAAAAATCCTTCCATTCCGGAAGGATTTTTTGGTTTATAGATTTTTAGAGTGAACTGTGGAACTGGAACGCCGCGACGTACAGACTAAATCATTGCTTCAGCCTGAAAATATCCTTGGCGCCTTCCATATTTTTCTGGTAGGCTTCGTTTCTGGCGTTTATATCGCCCAACACCTTGTCAAACTTCGCTTTATTGAAATCATTCAACTCATTTTTAGAACTGACATATTCCTGTTTCCTAGCCTCGCTCCATCGGTAATCATACGCATATCGATACCACAGGAAACCGACATACGCGACCAAAATCAAAAATAGCAAAAAGAGGGTGAGGAATTCATGCCTATTGGCAAAGCCGGCTATTTTTTTAAAAATATCCTTGGAATTGGCTCCAGGCAATGCATTTTTTAATCCCAGTTTCATTTTTTTATATAGACGACTACGTCCAAAATACTGTTTATGGTTTCTTTGACCGATTTCTTCTCCTCCTGCGGCCGGTCCGTTGCCGCGAAAGGATTGGTGTTAGCAACGGTCCCTTCGACAATCCTTTTTTCGGAACTTATCGTGATGATATTCACATACTTCCTGCGATTTTCCAATTTATTAATGAAGTTCAAAAGATTCACATAATTCCCTTCTAAGGCGATCTGCATAGTCAGGAAATTGGAATAACCTAATGTGCTTTTGATATCCGGTTCGCTTTTTTTCGATTTGGCCACCGGCTTAGCGGTTGACGGATCCTGGACCTTGAATTCGATCCGGTTGCCGGTCTGTTCGGCTAAAAGCTCCAATTCTTTGATGAAATCCAATTCTTTCGAGGGTTCTATTATGATATCAAATTTATCGGCGTTATCCCTGACCCGGAGATAATCCTCTTCCATGGCGGCGATGGAAGAGAGTTTTTTCTCGTTCAATTCCTTATCGATTTTTTTCTGCTGGATATTGTCCGCCTTCACAATTATCCTAGCCACTGAGGGCATAGCCAAAAAATAGATGAAGCCCGATATCGCCCCTACGAATATGGCCACTGCCAGCCTGATTTTATGTTTTTTTACAAATCCTTTCATTTATTTTTTTTCACGCATTCTTCTTTTATATCGAACTCTATTTGAAAATCCACGTTTTCCCTGGAAACCAGGCTGGATAGGGGCAATTTCACATCCGTAAAGCAGGGTTCCTGGGAAAAACTGGCTTTCATCGCCACCAGAATATCGCGCGTATCCGCCGTCCCGGCGAGAAAAAACTTGTAATTTTTATTAGCCATCTTGACCACGCTGATACCGTCCGGCATCGCGGCATTCAATTTCTCAAACGCATTCGTCCAGTATAATTGGTCGCGCTGGATCGATTCGTTGAAAGAAACCTTGGCGTTTATTTCCTTGAAATTATCATCCAGCTCGGAAATTCTTTCATAACGGACTTTGTTCTGCCCGCTTTCCGTTTCGCTTGACTGCACGTCAAGATTAATCTGCAACAGATAATTCAAACTGAGGATGAGCGCGAAAAAAACACCCGCCAAGGAAGCCAGGCTCGTTTCCCAGCGCAAAATACGCCGCAACCTGCCTGACTGCGCTATTTCGTTCTTTTTCCCTTCGGGAATGAGATTAAGCTTAATTTCCATAATTTAAGGCCCGGATCGCCAAGCCGATAGCTGTGACATATCTTACTGACACCGATTTGTTTATTACCGGCAAATTACCGTCTAGGTTCAAATTGACCCAGGGATCGCCTACGAGGACTTCTTTCTTGAGCCGTTCGTTCAAATACTGCTCCATACCTTTCATATTCGACCCGCCGCCGCACAGGATGATCCGTTTCACTTCTTTTGATTGCTTGGACATCTCGCCATAAAAATCCATCGTCTTAGTGATTTCCATCACCAGATTCTCCAACAACGGACTGACTGCTTTGAAAATCGGATTGCCCTCGTCCCGATTCGCTATCCCGTTTCCGATTTTAGCCTCCTCTGCTTCCTGGTCGCTTACGTTCAAGGTCTTGATTATGGCATCATTGATGCCCTCCGATGAAAACGGAATGCTGGAAGTGAAATATGGAACGACTCCCTCCGCAATTATGAAGCTGGTCCTTCTGGCGCCCAGATCGACAATCAGACTTGTCCCGTCGTTGGCGGCGTTTCCTCCCACCAAGCTCCGGATGGTCGCCATCGATTCGATTTCCAGCCCATACACGTCCAGACCGGCGGAGGCCAGGACATCCATCCAATCATCGACGACTTCGCGCGATACCGCCGCCGTCAGGACCTTTTGACTTTCACTGCCATCGCCTTCTAAAAATTGCCAATCGAAATATACTTCGTCAAGCAGCATCGGCATATTGGCTTCCATTTCCCATTTCACCGCCTCGTGGGCTTCCTCTTCGCTCATTTTCGGAATCGTGATTATCCGCACGAAGGCTTTGGATTCCGGCAGTGAGCAGATCACTTTGTTGGAATTTATCTTTTTGGCACTAGGCGATTTCAAGAGGGTTTTTATCGCGGAGACGACCTGCTCCTTGTTGATTATCCGCCCGTCCTCGATATTGCCCAACGGAATATCCAATGATCCATATCCACGGACGACATCTTTCTTGCCATTTTTTTCCAATTGGAAAGCCTTGACCGAAAGGTCGCTCAAGTCCAATCCGAAAATCCTCGGCTCGAAACTTATTATATTTTTATTCAAAAAACTCATATCCTGGTTTGTTGAGATTAAGGTTCGCGGGGTCGCGGTTTCTTTTTCGGAAATCCCATCCCTCCTTTGTACGCTATTATAGCTCGTCCCAAAGATCTATGGAATATTCGGTGCCGGTCGGAAAATACGGTGGCGGATAGTATAATAAGTTATTGTCGAAATTCAGGATGCGCGTGTGGTATCCGGTCCCGTCCGTATAGGCGAACCCGTAACGCAAATTGGTCGCAATCGAACCGTTGACCGTTATTGAATCCTTGTTGTAAGTGGAGCTGTAATAATCGCGACCGACCCGACCGGATTGCGCCAACAACGCCGCATCGATAGTCAGATTATTCAAGCTGTCCCTGACGACGCTTATATCCTGTTGGGCGATCAATCCGATGATATCCTTGCCGTCGGAGTTGGTGTACAACAAATTATCCTCTCCGATATAAATATTAGGTTTCGTCCCGCCGATCAAATTAGCCGCGACAATCGTTATTTTCGCACTGTTGATCACACCTTCCACCCAAACATTATCTTCGACGAAAATAACCCCGTTATTCGGGATGGGATATGTTTGGAAACAATCCGAATCGCTGCAAGAACTGCAAGACCCGCCTCCCGTGCGCTTCTTATATTTGGAAACTCCATGCGACGTAGAATTGTACGTATCCACGGTACATATATCGAAAGTATCATTGCTCTTGAGAATGATCTTCCTGCCGCGTCCGGATTCATCAAAATACAAACCATGGCCGCTGATTTTCGATTCAGCCTTCATATTGTTGAGATCAGCAAGCAACCCGTTAAAGTCGACTGTCGGCAACGGAAATTGCCGTCCGGCCTGAAAAACATCCACCCGCTGCGGGACTGGATTGGGCGGTAACGGATCGACCGGAGCGATGTGGGTGTGCACGCCGAATTCGTTTCCGCCGGAGTGGTCAGGATCGTCATACACGTCCATAGAACTGCTCACGATATTATGCGCCACGCCGTCAAAACGGATGCCATCATTAGAATGGACTTTGCCAAAAACCTGGGTGTCTTCGCCGAAACGCATAACATCATTCGCGATTACCGCGAATTCACTCCAGGACGGCCGTCTGAACCTGGCCTGGACTACCCTCTGGATGCCCGGTTCATTATATGTCCAACCGGTTGACCGCACCATCACGATAGTCGAATCCGGTTCGGGCGGCTGGACTTCGATCCGATATTTGCCGATGACTCCACCTTCCGGGTCGAAAAATTCAGCTTCATACGGCGTGTCAACACCATATGGATCGCCTGATTCCCAAAAAGCCTTTATCTGTTGGACGGTTTTCCCGGAAACTTGATGGGCCAGATACCAGCGGTAAAAATACACGCCGGCCTCAGCGACCTGGAAGGCCTGTTCTTTTTCGCTCCTATTGAAACTGGCCTTCATCTGCGAAGAAATATACCGCAACAGAGAAACCAAGATAATTGAAATTACTGCCATCATTATCAGCCCATAAGCCAAGGCTGACCCTTTTTTATTTTTTTTCATATTTTTATTTTCCCATTTATTTCATTCTATCATAATCATTTAAATTGCGCAGTTCGACGAATGATTGGGTCTCGATATTGTCCGGCGCCCGATTCGGATCGATGTTTATTTTCAGGAATATCCGCACAAGCCGGATCGTTGAGACATCCACCGGCATCGCCACCGGATTATTTGCCGTATCACCGGGGTAATCCTTATTGTAATAGTAGAAAATCGGTTCATCGGCCGTATTGACGATCCTTTCAGCTAAAACCTTAATTTGCTGGTCGGATGATTCATATGTCTTGGGAATTCCGGTCGTAGGCTTTGTTATGCCCATTATTATTTGCCCGCCTTGCAAATAGAAATGGAGCCGCTCGGTGACACCGTCCTTGTCATAGTCGGAAAAAACCACCAGATCATTCTCGGCGGCCGACTTGATGGGATATGACCCGTCGTCGGCTTGCCGCACTTTCCGCAAGTAACTCACCATATTGTTGACCCCTTGTGAAACCGCATAGGAGGACTGGCCCATCTCTATGGTATAAGAATTCATTTTCCAACTGCGCATAAACAGCATAGTAAAGCCCAAAATGGCGATGGTGAAAATTGAAATAGCAACCATCATTTCGATGATGGTCATACCGGAATATTCTTTTTTTTGCCCCTTATCCATAATTTTATTCAACGGCTATTAATTTTATTTGCTGCGTCGTCAACTTATCAATCGCCACCGTGCCGGAATATTCTTCATATCCTTCTGCCGTTATCTTCAGGTTGTATGTGCCCGCCACCAGTGGGTCGGTCGAAACAGGAAAGAAGACGACTCCATCCACCATGGTCGTCGCGCTTCCGTTGTAGCCATCCGTATTGGTCAGTTCCACATACGCGTCCGCCAGCGGCGTGTCGTCCGCCGCTTTAAGCACGTTGAGCAACAGGGAATTGTCGATGTTTTTGGCAAATCTGATTTTAACTTCTTGCGAATCTCCTGGAGCGACCAGTACCGCATATTTACTTCCGATCGGATCGAAATTGGACAAATTATCCAGACCAATCAGCGTATGGTCGGCTACCACCCCTATGTTGGAGATGAAAAACTGGCTCGGGCTGATATCCTCGAAATTTTCTTCACCGTTCTCATCCGTCGTGCTATCGGAAACCACCTTATACACCGGCGCGGCCGGCGATTGCAACATATCATAACCTAAAATCCTGCCGCCCTCCATATGGAAAGTCACATCCGGCAAAGCATTGCCCAGATAATCGACGGAGGTAAACTTCAAATCAATCAGCTTATCTTGGACGATGCTCTTCACATTCAACATATTTTCAACGACTGAGGCCGGAGTGTCAATGATCGAATAGGTTACTGAGGTTGGATCGATCGTTTCCACCGTTTCGTAACTATCCTTGGAAACAGTGATGTCATACCCCTGGATGGATTGTTGCGCTCCTGGCAACATCAGATTGCCGGTATCGTCCGTCATAACGGACAGGTTGACTCCCGGAGATATTTCATCGTTGACGATATGCACCAAAGCCTGCGGAACCCCGATTCCATCGCTGCCGATAACATTTACCGAAAGCGTACCGCCAGCCAGATTCTGCTCTATGCCAGGCGGAACAAACCTGGCCACTAAGAACGTATTACTGTCGCCGTCACCCACCCCTCTCCAAGAAACCGTAACCTTCACCCGCTTATAATCCAAATCGATCGGACTGATTCCGTCAAAAGGGTCGTCCACATATTGGATGAAAGTCTTGACATGGTATGTGTGGTTGCTCTCAACGACATCTTCTTCGGCTGGGATGTTCCCAATCGGGATTCCTCCCACGATTCCGATATCGTCATATTGGAGGTTCCTGATTATTTCCATCTTCTCGTTGGCCAAAGCCACCGCACCCAAGCGGTTCTTCGATTCGATGATATATCTGCCGCCTAAGGTGAATACGGAATAGAAGGTCGTAGTGATGACCGAAAACACGAAGAGCAACACCAAAGCTTCGATCAATGTAAAACCGGATCCATTTGAAGCCAGGGACGGCTTCCGGCATACTTTTGTTTTTAGTAAAAACACGGCGGCGCGATTTAAAATTTTAAATTAAAAAATAATTTAAAAATTAAAAATTAAAAATTAAAAACTTACTTTATGTTCTCCAACACGCTATACATCGGCTGCAGGATGGAAACCGCGAAAAATCCGACGACGCTTCCGATCAGAAGCATCAGGACCGGCTCGATTATGGAGGAAAGGTTCTTGGTTATTTGGTCGACGTCGGCTTCATAAAATTCGGCGAGCTTAGCCAAGACCGCTTCGGTTTTTCCGGTTTCCTCGCCCACCTCGATCATCTGCGGCACCAGGACAGGAAAAATTTTCTTTTCTGTAAATATTATCTTGCTCAGATTGACGCCTTTCTGCACGTCCAACACCGCGCGTCCCAGCGCGTTCTGGTAATAAAAATTGGTCAGGGTTTTTGAAAGTATCTTCAACGATTCCACGACGGAAACGCCGCTCTTCAAAAGCGAGCTATAGATCCGCGCGAACCTGGCACAATTGACCTTGATGACTATATTCTTGATCACCGGCAGATTGATCAGGATGAGACTGGCCGTCTTCTTGCCGGCTTGGGTCGTGGACAGGAACTTTATCAATACGCCGAACAGCGGGAACAGGAAAATCAAAGCGTACCAATAATTCCTGATCGCGTCGCTCAGCGAGATGACAAATTGGGTCGAGGCCGGCAAGGTCGCGCCCAAGTCTTCGAATACTCCAGTTATCTGCGGCACGACATAGACCATCATCACGATACCGATGAGACCCATCGCGACCAGGATGACTGCCGGATAGACCAGCGCGCCGGAAACTTTCTTGATCAGTTCATGGTCCTTTTCCAACTGCATCGCCAGGATATTCAAAACCTCCTCTAAGTTTCCGCTTATCTCTCCGACCCGGATCATATTGACGAAAAGTTCGTCAAAGATGCCTGGGAACTTCGCCAGACTGTCCGCAAAGCCGATTCCAGTCTGGATATCGCTGTTCACGTGCTCAAGGACGCTGATGAATTTCTTATTTTGGGTTTGCGCTTTGATGTTCTGCAGGGATTTGGACAGCGGCATTCCGGAAGAAATCATCACGCTCAGATTTTTGGCGAACATCATTTTTTCCGCCACCGATATCCCGATGAACCGGTCCATAAATTTTATCTTGACGGACTGGTCTTCTTCCTGTTGCAATTCTTTAAGGGACGTCAAAACGAAGCCTTCGGCCCGCAATTGCTCGACCAGCTCGCGCTCATCCTTGACTTTCGCCTCGCCGCTTTTAGTTTCCCCGAAGAAGCCTTTCGCGGTATAAAACACATCCATGATTGGAAATTTTAAAATTTAAAATTATTCCTTAGTTACTCTCAAAATTTCTTCAATCGAAGTGATCCCATTGACCGCCTTGATGAATCCGTCCTCCACCATCGTCACCATCCCTTTTCCCTTGGCCGCTTTCTCCACTTCCTCGGTCGGCGCTTTCTGCGAAATCATTTTTTCCATATCCGCGTCCACTTCCAGCACTTCATAGATCCCGCTTCTGCCGCGATAGCCTTCCTGTCCGCACTGTTCGCATCCGACCGCCTTGTAGAAATTTATCTCCTCCCAAGCCGCCTTGCCCGCCACCGATTCCTTGGTGGCATCGTTTTTCCTGACCACTTCCCAAATCGCCGCCATATCGTAATTATCATTCAGCGTCTCCAATTCCTTGGCCGTCATCTTGTATTCTTTCTTGCAATCCTGGCACAGCTTGCGCACCAGCCGTTGGGCGATGATGACATTCACCGTGGAAGCTACCATAAACGGTTCGGCGCCCATATCGATGATCCTGGGCAAAGTCGCCGCCGCGCTGTTGGTATGGAGCGTCGACAAGACCAAGTGTCCGGTCAACGCGGCATGGATGGCCATCTCCAGCGTTTCCTGGTCGCGGATTTCCCCGACCATTATGATATCGGGGTCCTGACGCAAAAGAGCCCTGAGTCCGGCCGCGAAAGTCAGGCCGACTTTCGTATAAATCTGGGTTTGGTTGACCCTGGGCATCCGGTATTCCACCGGGTCTTCGACCGTGCTGATATTGACTTCCGGCGTATTCAAAATATCCATGATCGTATACAAAGTCGTCGTTTTTCCCGAACCGGTCGGACCGGTCACCAGGATCATCCCATTGGGCTTTTTGATCTGCCGATGCACGATTTCCAAGCCGAATCCGCCCAGGCCCATTTTTTCCAAAGTAAGGCCTTTGGAATTTTCATTCAAAAGACGCATTACGATTTTCTCGCCGTCAAATATCGGCAAAATGCTTACCCGGAAAGAGATCTTCATATCTTCCTTCTCGATCTTGAAACGGCCGTCCTGCGGCACCCGATGCTCGTCCAATTTGAGATTGGACAAGACCTTGATACGGGCGATTATCCCGTGCTTGATCTGCTTAGGCAAAGTCATCGCGTCGTGCAGGATGCCGTCGATGCGGTAGCGCACCCGGATTTCCTTCTCATCCGGTTCGATATGGATATCACTGGCTTCCTGCAAAATAGCATGCTTGATCAGAGTATCGACTATCCGGATTATAGGCAGGCCTTGCGCCACCTTTTCCAGATCCTCATCCTCACCCTCGCCCACTTCCGAAGAATTCTTTTCGATTATATCGCCGAACTCGGCCTTCAGGCTTTTTTCATATTGCTTCAAAATCACATTGATGCTGTTTTCAGAAGTCAGGCAGGTTATGATTTTCAAGCCGGTTTTCTTGCGGATGAAATCGACCGTCTGGATGTCCTCCGGATTGAGCATCGCCAGCTTGAGTTCCTGGGCGTTTTTCTCAAAAGCCACGATCTTATATTTCTTGGCGATCGGCTCAGGCACGATTTGCAATATATCCGCCGGCACGATTTCCTTGGACAGATCGACGAAAGGCACCCCCAGAATATAGGCGTACAGCTCCCGCAATTTGACCTCGTCGACCAGTTTTTTTTCCAGCAATATCTCGCCCAAACGCTTATTGCCGCTTTGGGAATCGGCATATGCCGAATCAAGCTCCTCGATTTTTATCAACTCGGAGTCCTTGATGAATTCATACAGTTGTTTGTTTTCTATCCTCATTGGGACTTTAATGTTTCTTTTATTTTTTCAGCGATTTCTTTCAGGTTATAATTCGATTTCACGAGATATGTATTCACCCCCAGATCGAAAGCCCGGCCGATATCCTCGGTCCGTTCCAGATTGGTCAGCAGGATGATTGGGATTTTATTGGTCTTTTCATCCCCCTTCAGCTCGGCCAAAACCTCAAATCCGTCCTTTTTCGGCAAAATGATATCCAGGGAAATCAAATCAGGTTTTTCACTCTTGGCCAATTTGACAGCCATTTCGCCGTCACCGGCGCTGATTACGTCGAAATTTTCAGTCAGCAGAAATTCCTTCAAAGCGTTATGCAGTGAATTTTCATCTTCGACGATCAGGATTTTTTTCTTTTTCATATAACTGATAAAAATAATAATTATGCCGCCGGCAATGAAAAACTGAATATTGATCCGGTATGCTCCCGGGAATGAAACCACATCCTGCCCCCGGACTGTTCGACGATGTTTTTGGCGATATACAGCCCCAGCCCGGTCCCCTCCGTCTGATATTTCACGATATTGTCGCTGCGGAAAAATTTGCTGAAAACCTGGGCCTGTTGTTCTTTCGGTATGCCCACGCCGTTATCCCGGATATTGAAAACCACAAAACCCCGCTTTTTTGACAGGTCTATTTCGATCCGGCCGTAAGCGCCGGTATATTTGATCGCATTGCTGAAAAGGTTTTCCACGACCAATTTCAATTTTTCCTGATCCGACAGCACGCTGAAAGGCTTACATCTGGCCGTTTTGCATTTGCGGGCGCTTTGGAACACGACTTTCAACTTTTTCTCCTTGATCAACGGCAAAAACTCGCCGGATATTTCGGTAACTATCCCGGCGATGTCGACTTTTTCCCTTTTCAAGATCAGCCGGCCCTGGTCGATCCGGGTCACGTCCAGCAGGTCGTTGACCAGACGCGTCATCCTGGTGGCCAAAAGATTGATAGTACCGATGCTTTTGCGTTGTTTGCTGTTCAAACCGCGGTCGAGCTTGCTGAGCATCAGCTCCGTCTCCCAACGGATAGCCGACAAAGGCGTCCGCAACTGATGGGAAGCCACCGAAACGAACTCTGTTTTCAATTTATTCAAAGTGTCAATTTCCTCGAATTGCCCGATGATATATTTTCCGATCGCAAAAATACAGGCTACGACCACGCTTTCGGCCACCACCAAGAATTCCGGCTTATCATATTCCTTGGAAAGGAAATAGGTCACCGCCATCGCCACGACATTGATGATCCCTATCACGATAAACAAAAAACTCGGGGTCCTCCAAACACTCACCCCCAATTTATCCGCTTGTCTTTTTAAGTTAAGGTCGTTTTCGATATGCATTTTGATTTTTATTTTCTGTCGCTATTATACCATAAAAACAATTTAGTTAAAACCGGATTTTTTCCAAATTAAAAAGCCAGTTTTTCAAGACTGGCTTTCAAATTTTTCCACTAATAGATCCGTTTTAATTCGGATTTACTTCTTTCCAGTTGAGATCCACCGATTGGCTGGCGCTGCAGGATGCGTTACTAGTGCTGCAGATGCCGTTGCAGGTCCAGTTCCACGGCCCAGAACCGGAAAGAGAGGCCGGAGACGGATTACCCGAAGAACATAGCAAATTGCTAGCCGGAGCCGTCAGATAGGCCTGGCCGTCCGCGACGCCGCATCGGCCCGCAATCGGATCTATGCTGGCGCACGGATTGGCAGGAGCCGGCGAAGCTACGGAAACCGTGACGGTCTCCTCGCCGGAGAATATGCCCGCGCTGTTCCAACATTTCAGGTCATAGGTGGTAGTGGCGGTTGGAAAAACCGTCTGGGTGTGCGAACCGTTGGTGGAAACTTTCCAACCCCTCCAAGAAGCCGGATTTTGCGCCCAACAGGATGCGGCGTTGCTGGTCGTCCAGGTGAGAGTGGATGGACTGCCGGAGGTTATGGCGGATGGGGAGGCGGAAAATGTCAAAGCTGGAGCGGGAATACTGAATGTAATCTTAACATTCTTGGAATTGCCCATTTTAACACGACAAATATTTCCATCCAGAGCATCTGGAACACACCCTTTCCATATAGCTTTATCCGATCCCACACCAGGATGCGCGGTTAATTCCACGTCAGCGTCCTGTAAATAAGTCAGATTTACGCTTTGCTGATTATTGGGCAATCTCCTACGGCAGTCACCAACATTACATGGATCAGCTGTTTTTGATTGTGAAAATGTAACACTTCCAGGGCCACTTTTAACAAGTGTAAGATCTTTATATATAGGCTTAGCTACGGTAATTGTCCATTTTTTTCGCGATTTTTCTGGCACAGCCGGCGCTGAATGGCCATAACTCCAAAAATTGCCATATCTATCAGAATACCAATTCACATTATAAGCCGGTCCCATTTTAGCACTAATTATAGCTGTCCCCGGTGATTTAGCGACACAATTCATGCCTGAGCATGAAATTATTTTCGAGTCGCTAGAAACCATAGAAACAGAGGCCTTCCTCCAGGACGCCGTAATTGGCCGCGCTTGTCCTCCCGTATTAATCCAATCTCCGCCATGGCAATCAAAATTAGGATCAATCATTGGGTTTGTATTGCGAAAGTTGTTTACGGGCCAACCGCCGGAGGATTTCATTTTTTCATTACATAAAAAAGCGTTAGGACTATCAGAGGTTGAACCCGTAGCGTTATAAGTTGCTGACTCGCTATAAGTAAAATTAATTGGATCATTTATAGCTACACTAAATTTTCCTGAGCTATTTTTCATAATTGAGGTTATGCCTACTTGACGACTGAAGGATGATGTTAGGGTCCAATCGATGTCCGGAACAGGGGCAGTGTGATGCAAATTGCATGCTCGCGTAACCATATAGGTTTTTTCATAATACGCAAAAATATTTTTACCAAAAAACAAAGTGCCTGACACGACGAAGAATAGAAAAATTCCCAAATGAGATTTTCGCCTTCTTATGAAAATAACCATGATAATAATTAGCAAAATAAAGACTAGAACGATCATGATTGCTATTATTTTTTCATTTATCAAATTCGTATCTTGTCCTGCTTTTTGTGATTCAATTGCATCTATGGTAGCCGCGGGTGCTTGGCATTTTTTTGAATTTATTTTCTGACAATCGTACTCATTTTCATAACTATCAATGACTTGCCCTTGCGTATTTCTAACTTCCGCTTTTAATCTTAAATAATTATAATCGCTTTTGGCATAAATTTCCTTGCTGGCGACTGCCATTGATCCACTAATAATTCCGCTATACGCAACCTCGTCGATTTGATTGCCATCCTTATCAAAAAGTTTTACCGACACATTGCCGCCATTCTCACTAGCAGCCGTATTATGAAAGCAGGAAAACACAGTAGCCTTATCGCCTTTTTTCAAAGGAAATTCGGTGATAGCGGGATAATTCAAGCGTGGAGAAAAACCGTCGCTTGTCAAGCGTATATTCGCGATTGATTTTTGTTCGTCAGAGATTGAAGTTATGCGCAGATAATACACCGTCCTTTCCACATTAGACAATGTATATGCCAAATTGACTTTTGATTTTGCCGGAATATTTATTTCCTCAGTCCTACTGTCCAACTTGTCTTTTTCATCTAAGCTATCCCAGTAGAAAAGATCGTAGGTCACCTTGGCTGTCTTTTCAATATTGAATGTATTTGAAAGAGGTTGCGTTATATTAACAGGATCTCCCATTTTAACTACTGGCCAATTGCCAATATGGTTGTATTTCTTACCGTCCACCTCAGTTTCACTTTTATTAAAATAGACATCTGCTTCATTGGCATCATTTGTATCGACGGAGAATTTCAAACTATTTATTACAACTTCATTTGTAAATGGTAGGCCACCGAGATTAAATTTTTTACCCACAGAATAAAAGAAGTCGGCCGTATAATCTCCCGCACTGACCCAAGCGGGAACCTTCCATCTAAAAGAAACGATTTTTTCTTCATTGGCGTCAAGTCGCACATCTTCTAGCGCAAAAAATTCATCAACCGTATAGTCCCCTTCCGTTTGCCGTTTTTCATTGTACTTCCCGATTCGCACAAAAATATTGCCATCCACGACGGGATAATTATTTTCATTTATTAAGCTCCCATCAAAAGTAACGTATTCTCCTACGTAATATTTATCAGTGCTTGTGCCGACATCAATCTTGACGCTTTGGAACTTGTAATACTTAAAGCAGCCCACTTCGTCTTCGGGATGTTCATTCGCTTCAATATCAGATTGATCCTCTGGTTGTTCAATTGGCAATGATTCTGCTGATACTCTCTTTGCTGAAACAACAAAAAAAGCCGTTCCGAAGATGGCCAGGGTGAAAATTAAAAGCAGTTTTGTTTTGGACATATTTTTTTGTTTGAAGGTTTAGATTGGTTTTATTATACCACCTTTTGGCAAAAAAAATGTCGGGCTGTGGATAACTCAAATTTCTAGAGTCCGTTTTTAGGAATTTCAGAGTTCTGCGATTGTTATATCATTCCAGATTCGCCAAGCGTTCTTGGAATTTTTCAAACACTTTCGGACTTTGCGGATCAGGCAGAAAAACCAAGGATTCGTCGGTAGCGATTATCATACTGCCGGGTTTGTGCGTGCGCGGATCAGCGGCGATCCTCTCCAATTGCCAGGCACGCAGATACCGTTCGATAAAATCGATTTTAAAAAGCTTTTCTCCGATCTTCCTTATTATTTTCGCGGGCTTGCTGTCCTTTAGCAATTTCAGATTGACCACTTCGTCCGGCTGGTAATGGACCTTGTGTTTCTTCAGCCAGCCGTTTTTGATTTGGAATTTTCTGAAAGTCTTTCGCCCGAAAACCGGAGTTATGAAATGATATTCGGAAGCTGAAAAAATATCTTTGAGATTTATCTCCAAAGATTTGTCGGTTATGAAATAATTGAGACATGCCCGGTTGGCGATTTTTGCGCCGTATCTCCTCTTGCCCAAAATATGCACCAAAAAAGTCACCAGGGCCCGCCCCGTGAAAATCCGGCCTTTTTTCAGGACGATCAGGAAATCCAAATCGCTTTTTGATTCCGTATTCTTCATCGCCAGCCGGCCCGTCACGGCTATCCCGCGCACGAACGGCACGAACCTCAGCCACCACGCCACCCGGCGCGCTATCTTGAATTTGGATTCGGCGATTTTGTTCCGCCCGATCCGCTGTCCGACCAGATCCTTCCGGCCTTTCAGGAAATAGTAACCGCGATATTCTCCGATATTTTTTTTCAATCCGTCCCCGTCCAATTCTTTAATGACTTCCGCCAAGGAATATCTTTCATTTTGATTGTCGGAATCCCCGCCTGGGGCTTGCCGGTCGGTCGGTTGGTTCAAGTTCGAAGTCCTGGTCAGATATTTCCAGACTTCAAAAGACGTCATCGGATAATCCATAACGTCATAATAAACTAGGGTCGTAAGGATGTGCTTAGAAAGATTGCTGGACACAATTTTATAATTTTTAATTTTATAATTTTTTAAATAATGTTTTAATTTTTAATACCTAAAATAT
>JAUXSI010000010.1 GCA_030679985.1 Candidatus Moraniibacteriota bacterium
AAAGGATAAATGATTTTTGCGGTTTGAGCGAGTCATTTGTCGGAAGTTTCAAGTATGAACTGTTTGCGAATTATGTCGCGTATGTTTTTTCGCGGAAAGATTTTTCGGAACTTGAAGCCGGATATGGCGATGGTTTCGGGGGATTTTTTGAAAATGACACGATGGAGGGTATCATCATCGAGGAATTGAACTTTGAATTCAAGGATTATCATACGAAAAATGGCAATATCAGAAGTCCCAAGCTCCGCCGTTTTCTGGAGAGGATCGGCATAGATCCGGCGAAGATTACCTAGGCATTGGCCCAGCGCGGAAGGCCTTGTTTTGATTTGTGACGGCGCACAAGATTTCAGAACCCCTGTCGGATTTAAAATAATTCAATTATTCATATAAGCGTATGGAGAAAAAATATTCCAAGAAAATGTATATCGCCAAGATGAAGCGTTTCATTGCGGCGCTGGAAAAGGGTCGGCCGTTTTCCATCCAGGTAAAGGGCAAAAAGATCCGGATTCCGGCCGAGGCGGAGATATCCATCGAATTTGAAAAAGACGAACGGAATGAATTGGAATTCCAGATAAAATGGTAAAAGCGCGGGACGCTAAGAGGGAAAATCCTTTCGGACACGGGAGGATTTTTTTGTGGAAGGCGGTTTTTGGAGCGGCTGGCCGGGCCGGAGAAGTTATCCACAGGACTGGACTTGACAGTGATAACGGCAGTGATAAAATATCATCAGGAAGCGCTGCAGCCTTTCGACTAATAATTTAATATCCCGCGCTTGAGGCGCGGGTACGGAAAACAAAAATGCAACAATCGCAAAATGCGCCGCAAGGCGCGCCGGTCCAGGACAAAGTCTTCGCGCAGATGGTGAAGGCGGGCGGCAAGACCTATTTCTTCGACGTGAAGAAGGCGAGCAATGGCAGTAATTATCTGACTGTCGCCGAGTCCTACAAAAAACCGACTGGTGAAAAAGTCGTGAACCGCCTTTTGATCTTCAAAGACCATTTCCCGGCTTTTACCGGCGCTTTGGAAGAAGTGAAGCAATATTTGCAGTAAAAAGATATCCCAGCGGGCTGTTCGCGTGAAGCGGACAGTCCGTTTGTGGTAAGATGGGAATACCGGTAAAAAATGGTAATACGAAACAAATGTTGGAAAAAAACCTGGAAAAATATTTCAACTTTCCGCGCTTCCGCGCGGGACAAAAAGAAATCATCGAAAGCATTTTGCACGGGGAGGACGTGGTGGCGTTGATGCCGACCGGAGGCGGCAAGTCTTTGTGCTACCAATTGCCGGCCATTTTGGGAGAGAAAACTACTATCGTCATCTCGCCGCTCATCGCGCTTATGAAAGACCAGGTGGACAGCCTGATGGCGCGGGGCATTCCGGCCACTTTCATCAACAGTTCGCTTACGCCGGAAGAAACGCAGCGGCGCCTGGCGGATTTGCGGGCGGGGAAAACCAAGATTTTATATATCGCCCCGGAAAGGTTCGCAAGCGGGGAATTCCGCAGTATATTTTCCGATTTGGAAATTTCCTTGTTCGCGGTGGACGAAGCGCATTGCGTGTCGCAGTGGGGGCATGATTTCCGGCCGGACTATCTGGCCATCGGCCAATACATCAAGTCCTTGAAAAAAAGGCCGGTCGTGGCGGCTTTCACGGCGACGGCCACGCCGGAAGTCAAAGACGACATCATCGCGCGCTTGGAATTGCGGAACCCGAAAGTTTTTATCCGCGGATTCGATCGGCCTAATATCCGTTTTTTCGCGCAGTGCGATTTGAAACCGACGCAAAGATTGGAGGAAGTTTTGCGCATCGTGAAATCTTTGAAAGGCGCGGGTTCCGGCATCGTCTATGCGATTTCCAGAAAAGACACGGAGGCTATCGCGAAATATCTGAAAAGCCAGGACATCACGGCGCGCGCCTATCACGCCGGCATGAAAGCAGGCGAGCGCGAGAAAATCCAGAATGATTTCATGGAAAACCGCTTCAAGGTGATCGTGGCCACCGTGGCTTTCGGGATGGGGGTGGACAAAGCCGATATCCGCTTCGTCATCCACGCCGGGATGCCGGGGAGCCTGGAGGGCTACTACCAGGAAGCCGGGCGGGCCGGACGCGACGGCGAGTTGTCCTATTGTGTGCTTTTGCACAGCAAGCGGGACGTCACCACCCACAAATATTTCATCCGTTTGGATAAACAAAATATGCTCGCGCAGGGCAAGGATTGGCAGGAAACCGACCGGGTATTGGATATCAAATATAACCGCCTGGAGGGCATCCTGAACTATGCTACCGCCAAAAGTTGCCGGCGCCGGATAATCTTGGAATATTTCCAGGATCCTGATTTGGAATCGCACCAGCAAAATTGCAAAAGTTGCGACGTGTGTTTGAATTGGAAAAATACGGAAATCCGAAAAACATCCCGCGGCGCGGCGCGCGTTATCCACGGCAAAGACGGTTTGAGCGATACCGTCTTGGCCACCGTCGATTTTTATAAACAAGACTACGCACCGGAACAGATCGCCAAGATCCGCAGCCTGGGCGTCAGCACGATTTTCAACCATCTGGTTTTGTGGTATTTGGCCGGTGGGGAACTTGCGATTGAAAAATTCGTCACTCCTGAAGAGGAGCGGCAGATCATGCAGGCCTTGCCGGCGGCGGGCAGCGCGCATTTTTTGAACGCCATCAAGGCGCAGTTGCCGGAGTCGGTCAGTTATGAACAAATCAGATTGGTGATCGCCAAAAGGCAGAAGATGAAAATGGAAAAAGTATGCTAGAATGGGAATATGCAAACGAAAGAAAATGGGAAAATCGAATGGCCGAAAGAGAAATTGCTGCATTATGGCGCGGACAAACTGACTAAGTCGGAACTGCTGGCCGTCATCTTGCGTACCGGCGCGAAGAATTTGGATGTGGTCGAGTTGGCGAAAAATATCCTGCGCAGATATCCGAAATTTTCCTTGGCGGGAGCGGATGTTGCGGAACTGGAAAAAACTTTCGGGTTGGACGCGGCTAGAGCTTGCGGGATGATCGCCTGTTTCGAACTGGGCAAGAGGATGGCCGCGGAAGAAAAGAAGCCGTCCGTGGTGATGGCGGATCTGGAAGCAGATAGCGACCCTATTAAGATCGCTCCAGAAGAGGATCCGTTAGCGAAATTCGGAACCGCGAATTTTTCAAAAATTAAATCCTAGTGGAATCGGCGGACAGCGGCGTGCCGGACGGAGAAAAAATCTGAAAAAGCTTGACAACGCACTGATTACTTGATAATATTCAATAGCGATGCGGACGGCCGGAAGAATGCGGTTTTGCGGGTAGTTCGGGAAAGATAGGCGAGTTATCCACAGGTAAAAAAAATCGCAAAACTTGCCAAGAATCGAGAGATGATATAAAATATGTTTTGTTAAATAAAATAATAAATTAATTCGTAATTATTTGCGAATCCGGGTTTTTATTCCGGATTTTAAGCCCTAGGCTGGACTGCCTTTGGCGGAATTCGTAAGTAACTCGAGTATAAACTAAAAATATGGCAGTAGGACAATTTGAAAGAACCAAGCCCCACGTCAATGTCGGTACGATCGGACATGTTGACCATGGCAAAACAACCCTGACCGCAGCTATACTGCATGTCTTGTCTTTTAGAGGGCAAGCCAAAGAGAAGGGGATTGATGAGATCGACAAGGCGCCGGAAGAAAAAGAGCGGGGTATCACCATTGCGACTGCCCATTGTGAATATGAATCTGAAAAAAGACATTACGCGCACGTCGACTGCCCAGGACATGCCGACTACATCAAGAATATGATTACTGGTGCTGCCCAGATGGACGGCGCTATCTTGGTGGTCGCTGCGACTGACGGTCCGATGCCACAGACACGGGAACATATCCTTTTGGCTAAACAAGTCGGTGTGCCGGAAATCGTGGTTTTCTTGAATAAAGTTGATATGGTGGATGACGAGGAATTAGTGGAATTGGTTGAGGCTGAAGTGCGGGAACTATTGACAAAATATGAATTTGATGGTGATAACGCTAAAATTATCCGGGGTTCGGCTTTGAAGGCATTGGAATCAAAATCAGCTGACGATGAAGCAGCTAAGCCGATTTTTGACCTGATTGCGGCAATTGATGAAAAAGTTCCTGATCCTGTACGCGAGACCGATAAACCGTTCTTGTTGCCAATAGAAGATATTTTTTCGATCGAAGGTCGGGGAACCGTGGTGACCGGAAGGATCGAGCGGGGAACGATCAGTATCAATGAAGAGGTGGAAATCGTCGGAATCAGGCCGACTGCCAAGACCGTGGTGACCGGAATCGAGATGTTCAACAAATCCTTAGCTAAAGGTGAAGCTGGTGACAATGCCGGACTTCTGCTTCGGGGAATCAAGAAAGAAGATGTCGAACGCGGCCAAGTTTTGGCGAAAACCGGTTCAATTACTCCGCACACTGAATTTGAAGGTGAAGTATATATCTTGACCAAGGAAGAGGGCGGCAGACATACCCCATTCTTCAAAGGCTACAAACCGCAATTCTATGTTCGGACGACCGATGTGACCGGCGAAGTTATCCTGCCGGAAGGAACTGAAATGGTTATGCCTGGGGATACTATCAACTTCAACGTCAAGCTGGGAGCTCCAGTAGCGATGGAGGCTGGAATGAGATTCGCAATCCGCGAAGGCGGCCGGACGGTCGGCGCCGGAGTCGTTACGAAAATCATCAAGTAAGTCGATTCTTTGGACCGCTTATGGAAATATTTGACATAAGCGGTCTTATAGAGTAAAATTTATAAACACATAACTAAGGAGGTTTTTCATTAAAAAAGATGATAAAAAGGAAGAAGAAGCAAAATCTAGAATCAGGATAAAGATCAAGGCCTACGATCACAAGATTATCGACCGATCGGCCAAGCAGATTGTTGAAACAGCTGAAAGATCAGGCGCGACGATTACCGGTCCGGTTCCATTGCCGACTGAAATCAGGAAATTCACTGTCAACAAATCCACTTTTGTCAATAAGGACGCCCGGGATCAATATGAGATGCGGATGCACAAGCGGATTATCGATATCTGGAATCCGACCCCTAAAACGATCGACAGCCTGACGAATCTTGATCTGCCGGCCGGAGTGGATATCGAAATAAAGATGTAACTTGGAAAAATAACATAAAATACTAGTTAAAGTCCCCGCCTAGGCGGGAGATACTCAACCAGAAAGTTAAATCGGGTACTAAAGCCCCATGACTGAGATAACTGGCTTGTGGATACCTGATTTTTTATTTGTAAAAAAAGACCATGGCAAAATTCATATTAGGCAAAAAACTTGGAATGACTACGATCTTCAATGAGGCTCGTGAGGCTTTGAACGTGACTTTGGTGGAATGCGCCTCTAAGGTTTCAATGGTCCGCAATGAAGAAAAGGACGGTTATTCGGCAGTGCAGGTTGAAATGGCGAAGACTAAGAACAAAGTTTACAAAAAAGAATTCAAAGGCGCTTCCGCTGAGATGAAAGTCGGGGATGAGGTCGGTGTTGATTCGTTCGAAATCGGCGACAAGGTCAATGTGAGCGGACTCGGGAAAGCCAAGGG
Organism: Candidatus Moraniibacteriota bacterium; assembly: GCA_030679985.1. GTDB lineage: Bacteria > Patescibacteriota > Minisyncoccia > Moranbacterales > UBA2206 > JAUXSK01. The sequence continues at coordinate 5,569 of JAUXSI010000010.1, forward strand.
TTTCCAGGGCGTGGTCAAACGGCATGGATTCAAGGGATCGGCTGCTTCGCATGGGCACAAGCATGATTTGCGCGCGCCGGGTTCGATCGGCGCAGGTTATCCGGAGCATGTCATTAAAGGCAAACGGATGGCTGGCCGGATGGGTGGCAAGCGCGTGACAAGCAAGAACATCAAGGTCGTCCTGATAGACAAAGAAAAGAATCTAATGGCATTGCAAGGTGCCGTTCCGGGAGTTTCGGGCGCTGTAATTGAAATTTATACCGTTAAATAAAAACAATGGCTAAGGTTAAACTATACAATACGGAAGGTAAAGAGGTAAAAGAAATCGAAGTATCCGACGCGGTTTTCGGGTTGCCGGCAAATGACGACCTGGTCCATCAGGTGTTCGTTTCGCTGGGGGCCAACCAAAGACAAGTATTGGCCCACACCAAGACCCGGGGAGAACGATCGGGATCAGGTATCAAGCCTTGGAAGCAGAAAGGTACCGGGCGTGCCCGGGTGGGTTCCAGCCGAACTCCGACTTGGAGGGGTGGTGGAATAGCTTTCGGACCGACCAATGAACGGAATTTCAAGAAGAAGATCAATAAGAAGATGAACAGCAAAGCCATCGTGACCGTGCTCAGCGCGAAATTGCGGGACGGTGAAATGGTCGTTTTGGACAAGCTGTCGCTGAAGGAGAATAAAACCAAAGAAATGGCCAAGATTTTGAAAAATCTGGAAATCAAGGGGCGGATGCTGATCGGGTTTTCCATGGAAGAAAGAGGTCTGCGCACCTACAGCCGGAACATTGAAAAGGTGGAAAATATCCTGGTTGAGAAATTGAACGTTTTGGATATGTTAAACAACAAAAATCTGGTTTTGAGCCAGGATTCGATCAAATATTTGGAAGATAAATACCAAGCTAAAGCATAACCATCGAGAATTTATTTTATTACAGAAAATAAACGAAATGAAGCAGACAAGCAAAAAAGTCAATAAGGCCAATCGGACTGACAAGGTGGGTGCGGGCAGTATCGCATACCGGGTTTTGATCGAGCCGGTCATCACTGAAGCGGCTACTGTCGCCCTTGAACTTAATAAATATTCGTTCAAAGTGGCGGTGGATGCGACAAAAAGCCAAATCAAGTCAGCTATCGAGGAGTTATACAAGGTGAAAGTCACCTCCGTCAATACTCTGAATAACCGCCGGCGGGCCGTGAGCTATGGCCGGACCCCGGGATTCAAGGCAGGTAGCAAGAAAGCGATCGTGACATTGAAAGCAGGCGATTCGATTGAATTGTTCAAGGGAGTATAGCAAGATAATTAAAAATTTTGAATTTTAGATTTAAAATTTAGCGAAGCGAATATTATGGCAATCAAAGTATACAAAAAGAATAACGCCGGACGAAGAAATATGTCGATTGTCAAATCGGCCGATGTTTCCGGAAAAAAACCCGAGAAATCATTGTTGTCTCCGATAAAAAGCAAGGCTGGCCGGTCGCATGGTAAGATTTCCGTCCGCCATCAGGGTGGAGGCGCCAAACGAAGATATCGGATCGTTGATTTCAAACAGGATAAATTGGAGGTGCCTGGCAAAATTGCGGCCATCGAAAGGGATCCGAACAGGTCGTCTTTTATCGCCTTGATCCATTACAAAGATGGCGAGAAGAGATATATTTTGGCTTCCGAGGGAATGAAAGCCGGCATGGAGATTTTGACTTCCCCGACTGCGCCGATCAAATTGGGCAATCGGACCCAAGTTAAGAATATTCCGACCGGTACGACCATCTGCAATTTGGAATTATTTCCCGGCAAAGGCGGTCAGATCGTAAGAGGTGCCGGATCAAGCGCGATCCTGACGGCGGTTGAGGAAAAGACCGCACAGGTGAAAATGCCATCCGGTGAAATCAGGTTGGTCAACAGCGAATGTTATGCTACAGTTGGACAAGTGAGTAATTTTGAACATAATGCGGTGAATGTCGGCAAGGCGGGACGCAAACGGCATATGGGAGTGAGGCCGGCTGTCCGCGGTACGGTTATGAACCCAGTTGATCATCCGCATGGAGGAGGCGAAGGCCGCCAGGGAATCGGACTCAAGCATCCGAAAACCCCTTGGGGCAAGCCGGCGCTTGGAAAGAAAACCCGCAAAAAGAAACGCTACAGCAATAAGTTCATAATCAAGCGAAGGCAGAAGCGGAAATAGGGAATAAGCCGAAGATTAATTAGAGATTTATAAAATCATGACAAGAAGTCTAAAAAAAGGAATATTCGTAGATAGCCGGATAATCAAGAAGATTCAAAACAGGCCGGCCGGAGACAAATCGACGATGAATATCTGGGCCCGTGCCAGTGCTATTTCTCCTGAAATGGTCGGAATGACTTTCGGCGTCCACAATGGCAGAAAGCATATTCCGGTTTTCGTGACTGAGGAAATGGTCGGCCACAAGTTCGGTGAGTTCTCACCGACCAGGACTTTTTCCAAGCATGGAGGAAAGATGCAGAAAGAAATCGAACAGGCCGCCAAACAGAAGGACCTTGACGCGGCTAAAGCCGCCAAGGCCGGCGGGGATGCTAAGAAAAAATAAGGCTTAAGCCAGATCGCTAAGACGCATAGTATAAGCCATATTTATGAAAGTATCAGCAAAATTAAACAACTTAAGGATGCCGAACCGCAAGGTAAAATTGGTGGCCGATCTTATTATCGGGATGGATGTTAAAGATGCCTTGGATCAGTTGGCGGCGACGGTCAAGAAGACCGGACCGTTCATCAGTAAATTGCTGGAAAGCGCTATTGCTAACGGTGAAAACAATTTTGGTATTGATAAGGATAATATGTATGTCTCGGATGTGGTGGTCAAGGAGGGCATCACTTTGAAACGTTGGATGCCGAAGGCATATGGCCGGGCGACACCGATCAGGAAAAGGTCGACGCAGATGGAAATCGTCGTAGAAGAAAGGGTCGAGGGCAAGAACCGGAAGACCAAAGAACAATTGGAAAAAGAAAAGCAGGCGCGCTTGGATGCCAGGAAGAAAGCGGAAAAAGAGATGCTTGCCAGCAAGAAAGAATCCGAAGAGGTCGCTAAGGTTGATGGCGCAGGCAAAGAGCTGAAGACGAAAGAAAGCGGCAAGATCAAAAAGTCCGCAGATGCGCCGAATGCCGGATGGGCAAATAAGATTTTCAGGCGGAAATCCGGAATGTAGGATCGGAAGTTTTAAATTTCAAATTTTAAATTATTGAATCTATGGGACACAAAGTAAACCCAGTCGGGCTCCGAATAGGCATCACGAACACATGGAAGTCCAAGTGGTTTGGAGGAAAAAAAGAATATAAGGATAATCTTCGACAAGACATCGAATTGCGGACCGCGATTATGAAAAAGTGGAAAGCCGCCGCGATTGCCGAGGTGGAAATCGAAAGATCAGCCGCGATGATCCGGGTTATCATCAAGACTGCTCGACCGGGCGTTTTGATCGGCCGGGGCGGAAGCGGAGTCGAGGATATCCAAAATTATGTCAAGACCAATTTTTTCAAACACAAGAAGACCACGTTGAAAATCGAAGTCCAGGAGGTTAAGAATTTCGAAGAAAACGCCTTGCTTATCGCGCAGAATATCGCCGAGCAATTGGAGAAGCGGATCGCTTTCCGAAGGGCTATGAAGTCGATGCTCGACCAGGTCACGAAAAACACCGCGATCAAGGGAGTGAAAATCGAGATGTCCGGCCGGTTGGGCGGAGCAGAGATGGCCCGGAGGGAGTGGTCAAGCAAAGGCACTTTGCCATTGCATACCTTGCGCGCCAATATCGATTTTGCCCGGGCGACCGCCTATACGACGTATGGGACATTGGGAGTGAAAGTCTGGCTGTATAAGGGAGAGGTTTTCAATAACGAGGACAAGAAATAATAAACATAGATCATAGATAGAACACGCATATGTTAATGCCAAAAAAAGTAAAACATAGGAAGGTCCAGAGAGGCGGCAGGATCCGTGGCAATTCAAACCGGGGGAATTCAGTCAGTTTCGGGAGTTTCGGATTGAAGGCTTTGGAAACCGGACTTATTTCCGCCCGCCAAATCGAATCAGCCCGGAGAGCTATGACCAGGTATGTGCAGCGGGGAGGAAAGATTTGGATCAGGATTTTCCCCGACAAATCGATTACCAAGAAAGGATCCGAAGTTCCTATGGGTAAGGGAAAAGGAACGGTTGATCATTTCGTGGCAGTCGTGAGGCCGGGCCGCATCATGTTTGAAATGGACGGTGTGAAAGGTGATATCGCCAGGAAGGCTATGGAATTGGCGGCCTATAAGCTGTGCGTCAAATCGAAATTTATCGCCAAGGACCAGGATTAAATAAGAAAAAGTAAGTTTGCAATATTATGAAAATCAAGGAAATACGGGAAAAGGGCATTGAGGAACTGAAAAAGTTCCTGGGTGAAAAACGGGAGGCCGTAAGGAAGCTGCGTTTTGATATTGCTGCGAAACAGGTCAAGGATATCCGGGAGATGCGGAATTGCAAACGGGATATAGCGAAAATTTTAACGGTCCTTAAAGAAACTAAGTAGTTTTTAAAAAAATGGAAAAGAATTTGGAACAGAACAAGATAATTATCAAGAAAAAAGGCGTGGTTGTCAGCGACAAGATGGCTAAGACGGTCGTTGTGGCTGTGGATAGTTTCAAGACCCATCCGAAATATAACAAGAAATACAAATCGACCAAGCGGTATAAGGCGCATGACGAGGAAGGGAAATATAAGCTTGGGGATGTTATCGAGATAGTTCCATGCAAGCCGATAAGCAAGGATAAACGTTATAAAGTAGTATAGGCCCCGCAATCCGCAACCGCCATTCACAGAAGCGGTTCCAGATTACAGGTTTTAAGAAAAAATATGATACAAGCAGAGACAATATTGAAATCAGCTGATAATTCAGGAGCAAAAATAATGAAATGCTTCAAGGTTCTTGGCGGATCGAAAAAAAGATACGCTCAGATCGGCGACATAGTCGTCGCTTCCGTCAAATCCGCGGAGCCGCGAGGCTTAGTGAAGAAGGGTGATAAAGTGAAGGCCGTCATCGTCCGCCAATCCAAGGCGATTAGGAGGAAAGACGGTACTTATATCCGATTTGACGAAAACGCGGCTGTGATCCTGGATGGGAAGGAGCCGAAAGGAACCCGTATTTTCGGTCCGATTGCCAGAGAAATCAGGGAAAAGGGCTATAGCAAGATAATTTCATTGGCTCCAGAAGTATTGTAATTTTTTGGAAGATCATAAGCGGACCAATAGGGCTAATAGGACAATAAGACATATTTATGAAAATTAAGAAAAACGATCAAGTTAAGATATCGACAGGCAAGGATCGCGGGAAGACTGGCAAGGTTTTGCGGGTCATTTCTGTTGAAAAAAAGATTGTCGTCGAAGGCGTGAATATCATAAAAAAGCATGTCAAGCCGAGAAAGGAAGGCGAGAGCGGACAACGGATAGAAATTCCCGGCAAAACCGATATCTCCAATGTCATGTTGGTCTGTCCTAAATGCGGAAAGCCTACCAGGGTCGGTTATAGCGTTACGGAAAAGAGCAAATTTAGGATTTGTAAACAATGTAAAGCGGAATTATAAGAAAAATATGTACGAATCAATCAAGGATAAATATAATAAGGAGGTCGTAGCCGGGATGAGAAAGCACTTCGGTTTCAAAAGCGTCTTGCAGGTGCCAAGGATCGAAAAGGTCGTGGTCAATGTCGGAATTGGAAAATTCATCAAGGACTCCGGATTGGTTGACGACGTGAAAAAGACGATGGTGGCGATTACCGGGCAAAAACCGGTCATGACCCAGGCGAAGAAGTCGATTGCGGGATTCAAGGTCCGCGAAGGCCAGGAAGTCGGAATCAAAGTGACTCTGCGGGGGAAAAGGAAATGGGATTTTATCGAGAAGCTGGTCAAGGCTGCCATACCTCGCGTGCGGGATTTCCAGGGGATCAAAGAATCGACGGTCGATGCCGGTGGGAATTTCAATCTAGGCATCAAGGAACATACGATTTTTCCGGAAATCATGGCGGAGAATGTGAAGAATATCGTCGGGTTCCAGATCAACATCACTACGACTGCCAAGAACCGGGAAGAGGGATTGGAACTGTTCAGATTGATGGGGTTTCCGTTTAAAAAAGACTAAAACAATATAATAAAGGGAATTAGAATTAAGTTTTAAAATGATATGGCGAAAAAATCTGTTGAAGCTAGGGCTCGGAAGACACCAAAATTTTCAACACGGGAAGTGAAGAGATGTTGGAGATGCGGGAGGAAGCATGGATATATGCGGGCGTTTGATATCTGCAGGATCTGTTTCCGGGAATTAGCGAGTACAGGCCAGATTCCAGGCGTAAAGAAGTCGAGTTGGTAAATTATAAATGTTAATCGTTATCAGCCAATAAATAAAAAATATTGGCAGTGAACCAATAACTAAGCGAAAAATTATGTTAGATCCTATAGCGGAAATGTTAACCAGAATAAGAAATGCCCAGCAAGCGGGACATCAAAATGTCGTTGTCGGCGCATCCAGGCTGAAATCGGCTATCGCGAAAATTCTTGAGAAAGAAGGTTTTGTGGCGGCGGTTGCGAAGGAGAAATCTGATGCGATTGAAAATATAAAAATCGAATTGAAGTACCATCGGATTTCCAATACCAAAAAAATGCCTGCCATCAAGGAAATCAAGCGGGTAAGCAAAGAGGGGCAGCGGATCTATGTCAAAAGCAAGGATATCAGGGCCGTCAAAAATAATTTCGGTATTTCCATCATTTCCACCCCGAAAGGCGTTATGACCGGTTTTGAGGCGAGAAAGCAGGGCTTGGGCGGAGAAGTGATCTGCGAAGTCTGGTAATTAATAAAAGGATCATAAGGCTAATAAGGCGCATTCAAACATATGAGTAGAATAGGCAAAAAAATCATAACCATCCCGGAAGGGGTCGCGGTAACGCTCAACCAGGGCAATAAACTCGAGGTAAAGGGTCCTAAGGGCTCCCTCGAAATGGTGCTCAATCGGGAGGTGGCGTTAGAGATGACTGAGAAGGAAATTTCGGTTAAGAACGTCGGAAAAACGAAAAAGGCTCCGGCAATCTGGGGATTGACCCGCGCGCTGATCAGCAATATGATCGAGGGGGTGAAGGAGGTTTATGTCAAGAAATTGGAATTGCAAGGTGTCGGTTACCGCATGGCGGTGGCAGGCCGGAAGATAAATATGGCTTTGGGGTTTTCCCATCCGGTGAATGTGGATGTACCGACCGGTTTGGAGGCCAAGATTGAAGAAGGTGTTTTGGCGATATCCGGCATCGATAAACAGGCAGTCGGACAATTCGCGGCTGAAATCCGAAGATTGAAACCAGTTGAACCGTATAAAGGAAAAGGGTTCCGCTATGTCGGCGAGCATGTAAGAAGGAAGGCCGGAAAGAAAGCCGCATCCAAATAGGGCTTTAACAGGATTCCGCGAGGCTAAATAAGACAAATTTATAAGATATATGAAAAAATCAAGCAGAAACCAAGTAAGATTGCACCGGAAGCGCAGGATACGCGCCAAGCTTTCAGGCACTTCCGAGACGCCAAGACTCGCTGTTTTCAGGAGTTTGCGGAATGTCAGCGTGCAAGTGATCGATGATTCTGTCGGCAAGACCTTGGTCGCCGCAAGCCTGGTTGACGCCAAAGGCAAAAACAGCGTCGATGGAGCGAAAGAGCTCGGCAAGCTGATAGCGGAAAAATGTTTGGATAAAAAGATTGAAAATGTCGTTTTTGACAGATCCGGTTATAAATATCATGGAAAGATAAAGGCTTTGGCGGAAGGTGCGCGCGCGGCCGGACTGAAGTTTTAAATATACGCGCAAAAGGTTTAAAAATATCGAAGGATAATTAGCGGATAAATTTGAAGTTAATAAGGGATTTATAACAACTATGGCGAGAGACAATAAAAATTTCAGGGGGAAGAAGGAAAAACCCGAATTTGATCAGAAGCTGCTTGACCTTGCGCGCGTAACCCGCGTAGTCAAAGGTGGAAGACGGTTCCGGTTCCGGGCGACTTTGGTGATTGGCAACAGGAAAGGCAAGGTGGGTGTGGGAGTCGGGAAGGGTTCCGATGTTTCTGACGCTATCCGCAAGGCTTTTGATGATGCCAAGAAAAATCTGGTTACCGTCAAGATGACCAAAAACACGATCGCGCACGATATCAATTACAAGTCGCGCAGCGCGAAAATAATCCTTAAGCCGGCAGTCGAAGGACGGGGAATCATAGCGGGCGGAGCGGTTCGTGTAGTGGTGGAGTTTTCCGGAATCAAGGATATCGTTTCCAAGTCGCTGGGAACGGCGAACAAATTGAGCGTAGCTAGGGCGGCTGTCGAAGCGCTCTCGACGCTGAGTCAATCAAAGGGCAGAAAAGAGAGGCTGGGCGAATAAAGCATACGAAAAGCCTGCCTGCTGGTAGGCAAGCGCGCTACGAAAGCGCCCATTCGAATAAAATAATTTAAATAATAATTCGTAGATTCGCATAACATTCGTAGTTTCGAATCGGTTATAAATATATGCAGATAAATACGTTAAAACTTAAAACTGCCAGGAAGAAGCGGAGAACCATCGGCCGCGGCGGAAAAAAAGGGACTTATTCCGGAAAGGGCAATAAGGGCCAGAAGGCGCGCAGTGGTTGTAAGATAAATCCTCTTTTTGAAGGAGGGCGATCGACCCTGATCGACCATATGAAGAAAAAGCGGGGATTTACTTCTATTGCCGACAAGCCGGTAATCGTCAAATTGGCTGATTTGGAGGCTAAATTCAAATCTGGGGATACGGTGGCCTTGGCGGAACTCGTCAAAGTGGGACTTATCCGTAAGATACAATCCGTTTCACGGGTAAAGATTTTAGGAAACACGGAAATCAAGACCAAATTGACAATTGCAAAAGGCATCTTGCTTAGCGCTCAAGCCAAGAAAACAATCGAGGCGGCTGGTGGCAAAGTGGAATAATATTAAATGATGATGTATAATGGAAGGGTGGCGAAAGTCTCCCTTTTATTTTTAAACTAATAAAAACATGCCTTTTTGGGCGGTAAAAATATGCTAGAAAAAATATCTCAAATCTTCAAGGTCAAAGAATTGCGCAACAAGATCCTGTTTATTCTGGGAATTTTCATCGTTTTCCGCCTGGTCGCGTCCATACCTGTTCCAGGCGTGAATCAGGAGCAGTTGAAAAGTTTTTTCAGTGACAACCAGTTTTTCGGACTGCTGAACCTGTTTTCCGGCGGAGGATTGTCCAGCATATCGATCGTGATGCTGGGCGTCGGTCCGTACATCACCGGTTCGATCATCATGCAACTTCTGACTATGATCGTTCCGAGATTGGAACAGATATACAAAGAGGAGGGCGAGGCTGGCCGGCAGAAATTCAACCAATGGACGCGCTGGGCGACCGTCCCTTTGGCGGCCCTGCAGACCTTCGGCATGATATCGCTTTTGCGTTCGCAGAATATCCTGGGACAGCTCAGCAGTTTCGAGATGTTTTCAATAATCACGGTAGCAGTGGCGGGAACGATTTTCCTGATGTGGTTGGGTGAATTGATTACGGAGAAAAAAATCGGTAACGGAGTTTCGCTGATTATCTTTGCCGGAATCGTAGCCGGCTTGCCGTCAAGCCTGTCGAAGATATCCGCGACTTTCGACTCATCCCAGCTGTTCACCTATCTCATATTGGGGGCGGTGGTCATCGCCGCTATCGTCGGCGTGGTGATTATGACCGAGGGACAGAGAAATATCCCGGTTTCCTACGCGAAAAGGATCCGCGGCAATAAGATGTTCGGGGGGTCATCCACCCATCTGCCGTTGCGGGTCAATCAAGCGGGGGTTATCCCGATCATTTTCGCGATGTCGATCATGCTTTTCCCGGGAATGATCGCGAACTTCCTGGCTTCGGCTCCCAATCAAACCGTGGCGAATGTCGCCAGGAGTATCGGGGAGATTTTTCAAAACCAGCTTTTTTACGGTTCGCTGTATTTCATCCTGGTGGTCGCTTTCACCTATTTCTATACGGCGGTGGTTTTTGATCCGCACAAAATTTCTGAAAGCTTGCAAAAGCAAGGCGGTTATATCCCTGGTATCCGTCCGGGGAAGACCACCGCGGAATACCTGTATGGGATTATTAACCGCATAACGCTGTCCGGCGCCCTGTTTTTGGGAATCATCGCGATCTTGCCGTTTATCGTCCAGGGCTTCACCGATATGAACGCGGTTTCCATCGGTGGAACGGGACTGCTGATCGTAGTGGCGGTCGTGATCGAGACGGTCAAACAGATTGAGAGCCAGCTGGTGATGCGTGATTATGAAGGATTCTAATGATTTCGTGGAATTTAATTTTTAATTTTTAATTTTGTAAACTATACTAACTTTCCGATTTACGAATGTTAATGTGTTGCAAGATTATAAAATTTTTTGAATATCATCATCTTGGGGCAGGCAGGTAGCGGCAAAGGGACTCAGGCCGGGATATTGGCCAAGAAATATGGCTTGGAGCATTTTGATACGGGGAAATTATTGCGGCAGGTAGCCAGGCTGGACGGCGAGCTCGGGAGGGAAATCCACGAAATTATCAACGTCAGGAAGGAACTCGTGCCTAGCCGTATTTTGAAAGAAATCGTGCATTTGCGGCTTTCGGATATGCCGCGTGAACAAGGCATCGTCTTTGATGGCGTGCCACGGAATTTGGAGCAGGCCGGATATTTTTCCGAGACACTGAAGGAGTTCGGCAGGAAAATTGACAAGGTTTTTTTTGTGAATATTCCCGGCGAAGAATCGATCCGCAGGATTTCTTTCCGACGGGTATGCAGGGATTGTAAGAAAGTTTTCATTATGGGGAAAGATATCCGGAAGGAAACTGACAGGTGTTTGGATTGCGGCGGTGAAATAATGCATAGGATCGACGATACCGTCGAAGGGATCAAAAAGAGATTGCAAGTCTTTGAAGAGGAAACGATGCCAGTGGTGGATTCCTATAGGGAAGAGGGGGTATTGGTCGAGATCGATGGAGGACAAAATATCGAAAAAGTCGCGAACGACATCGCTAAAAATGTCGTAATCCGATAGTCTCTCCAGCCGCGGATGCGCATAGGCGGCGTCTGTAATTTCCAAGTTAAATGCCATGATACTTATCAAAAAGCAAGAAGAAATAGAGGCGATGCGGGCGGGCGGAAAAATCCTGGCGGGCGTTATGCGGGTGCTGGGGGACAGCGTCGTGCCGGGAAAAAGTACTTTCGAAATCGACCAACTGGCGGAGAAGCTTATTTTGGAGGCGGGCGGAGCGCCGGTTTTCAAAGGTTACGGCAAAGAATCGGGCAATCCGTTTCCTGCCACCATCTGCGCTTCGATCAATGACGAAATCGTCCATGGCATTCCCGATCCAAACCGGATATTGCGGGCGGGCGACATATTCAAAATCGACATCGGGATGAGATATCGGGGGATGGTCACTGATATGGCGCGGACTTTCGCGGTAGGAAAAATTTCCATAGAAGCTCAAAAAATAATGGATGTGACGCGGGAGTGTCTGGAAATCGGCATAGGGAATATAAGAGCCGGAGCGAAACTTGAGGATTATTCCGCAGCAGTACAGGAATATGTCGAAAGCCAAGGCTTTTCGGTCGTGCGTGACTTGGTTGGCCATGGCGTGGGCAGATTCTTGCATGAAGACCCGCACATCCCCAATTACAAATCAGGCGGGAAAGAAACCATCCTGGAGGAGGGGATGACATTGGCTCTGGAACCGATGGTCAATGCTGGCACTTACAAAATCAAGCTGGAAAAAGACCACTGGACATACGCGACAGTCGATGGTAAATTAAGCGCCCATTTCGAAGATACGGTCCTGGTGTCCAAGGGTGGAGCGGAAATCTTAACCAGAATCCGATGACTATGAAAAACACGGCCGGGCTGGAACATTTCTTGGGCCTGGATTATGGAAAAGCGAAAATCGGTTTGGCGGTGGCTGATTCGGAAGTCCGCATCGCTTTTGCTTATGGTACCGTCGACAATGACAAGCATTTTTTGGACGTGTTAGGAAAGATAGTGGAAATAGAAAATATCGACCGGATAATCATCGGGAAATTGGGCCAGGCCGGGAACAACAAACAGTCTTTCGCGGCGGAGGTTGTCGGAGAAAAACTGAAAAAAGAACTGGGCGTAGGAATCTCCTATCAAGAGGAAATGTTTTCTACTAAAATGGCGGAAAATAATCTTAAGGAAAAAGGAGCTAGGAAGATCAAATCGCTGGACAATCAGGAGGCGGCCCGCGTAATCCTGCAGAGTTGGCTAGATCGTAAAAGCGGAATTTGAATTGGGTTTTTCGGCGCGGTGTGTTATAATTATCTCAACTTTAATAAACTAGTAGCGAAGAATAAAAAAATGCAAGACACTAATCCATATCTGTCTGTCATAATACCGGCGTATAATGAAGGCGGTAGAAAAGGGGAAGAATTGAAAAACAACTTGCGCGAAATAGGTGAATATTTGGGCAAAAAAAATATTTCTTACGAAGTGGTGGTGGTCAATGACGGCTCCAAAGACAATACGGCCGAATTCGTGAAAGGTTTGGCGCATCTGGTGGCGAAATTGGAGGTGATAGACAGGCAGGAAAACCGGGGCAAATTTTTTTCCGTGCGGGAGGGTTTTATGGCGGCCGAAGGCAAGTATCGATTGTTGACGGACGCCGACGGAGCGACTTCCATCACTAATCTGGAAAATTTCCTGGGCCATATGGAAAAAGGCGAGGACGTGTTGATCGGTTCGCGCGATTTGAAGGAATCTAACATCAAAAAACACCAACCCAGATGGAAGGAGCTTATGGGCGACGCCGGAAATCTGCTGATCCAGTTTATGCTTGGTTTGCGCGGACTGGAAGATACCCAGTGCGGCTTCAAGGTGTTGTCCGGAAAAGCTGTGGCGGATATCGTCCCGCAAATGCGAGTCGACCGTTGGGGCGGAGATTTTGAAATGCTGATGTTAGCTAAAAAGATGGGCTATGAAATCGTCGAGGTCCCGGTAATCTGGCTGGACGCCGGACAGACATTGGTGGGCGCTTCCGGTATGGGTGGTTATACTTCGACCCTCAAGGAATTATTGCAAGTAAAATGGCGGATGATAACCGGCCAGTATAAATACAAGAAATAATCTCCGGCGCATAGCCCGGTTCCGCTAAAAGATTCGCGCGGGTGTTAAAATAAAAACGTGGAAAATAAAAACGACAGCCAGCTTAAAAAAGATCTTTCTAAAAAAGGCAAGACGCAATCGACGGAATTGCGGCAGGATTTGGTGACGGGCGATTGGGTGGTGATCGCGACCGGGCGCGCCAAGCGTCCGGAAGAATTCGCTTCCAACCGGCGGGCGGCAATCGAGGAAGATTCCGGCAAGCCATGTTTTTTTTGCTATCCGGAAGAGACCGAGCAGGAGAAAGACGTCTTGTTATATGAACGGGCCAATGGCGAATGGAGTCTGCGGGTTTTTCCGAATAAATATCCGGCCTTCACCCGGGGACGGGCGCCGAAACACTATGAAGAAGGCCCATATTTTTCTATGGATGGGACGGGATATCATGAATTGATCATAACGCGCGACCATCATAAGCAGATCGCCCACTTGAACGTTTTGGAAGTGGCTGAGATCATTGATGCCTATCAGGAGCGCTATATCGATCTGATGAACAAGAAGAGCGTGAATTATATCGAAATTTTCCATAATCACGGCAAGGAAGCCGGCGCTTCGCTCGCCCATCCGCATTCGCAACTCATGGCGATTCCGGTGATTTCGCCGTATGTCCAGTCGGAATTGGATGGCGCGGAAAGCTATCATAGGGCGAACAAAAAATGCGCTTATTGTTCGATGGTCGAATGGGAAATCGAGAATAAAAAAAGAGTCGTCTTTGAAAATGATGATTTTATAGCTTTTTGTCCTTTCTCGTCGCGGGCGGCTTTTGAGGTTTGGGTGATGCCGAAAAAACATAAGCCGTATTTCGAACGGACATCGGATAAAGACAAGCTGGGCGCGGCCGAGGCTTTGCAGACGGCCATCAATAAGATCTATAAGGCCCTGGAAGACCCGGCTTATAATTTCTATATCCACACGGCGCCGTGCGACGGCAAGGATTATCCGCATTTCCATTGGCATATCGAAATCTTGCCGCACACGAGCAACTGGGCCGGCTTCGAGCTTTCCACCGGCATCGAGATTTCCACCATCCAGCCGGAGGTGGCGGCCGAATATTTGAGAAAGATTTAGAAAAAGATTAAAATTAGGAAAATACGATGATCGCAGAAATAATTTCAGTTTTGGCGCAGTTTATAATTTGGGGCATAGATTCATTGGGCTACGCGGGAGTGGCCTTGATGATGGCGATCGAGTCGGCTTGCATCCCGTTGCCATCCGAGATCATTATGCCGTTTTCAGGCTATCTGGTTTCGGCCGGAAGATTTTCCCTCTGGGGTGTTGCCTTGGCCGGCGCGGTCGGGTGCGTGCTGGGCAGCGTCGTGGCCTATTGGGTGGGCTATTATGGCGGCCGGCCGGCGGCGGAAAAATATGGCAAATATATCCTAGTGACCCAGCATGACCTGGATATCGCCGATAATTTTTTTAAAAAATATGGCAATGCCGCGGTCTTTTTTTCGCGGATGCTTCCGGTGGTCCGGACTTTCATTTCTTTGCCGGCGGGAATCGCCCGTATGGATTTTCCCAAGTTCGTAGCCTATACGTTCCTGGGATCCCTCCCATTCTGTTACCTCTTGGCCTATATCGGCAAAGAGCTGGGGGATAACTGGAACACGCTGGGAGTATATTTCCATAAATTCGATATGGTGATCGGCGCCTTGATTCTGGCTGGGTTGGTCTGGTTCGTGCGCAGGCATATGGGCATCAGGCGTTCCCAGTCGCGGATTCCGGACGGATTGCTCGGGCAGGCTGGCGAATAAATTCAAGCTAAAATCAAAAATATGAAAAACATAGTTGCCAGTAATCTCAAAATGAACCTTCTTTCCATCGAGGAAAGAGAAACGTATTTGAAGCGGCTGGGCGCGCTGTTGGCCGGCAAAAAATTCACTGATACCGAAATCGTTTTATGCGCGCCGTTCGTGCACTTGGAGGGTTTTAAAAAATGGAAAAATAAAAAGGTGAAGCGGGGAGCGCAGAATATGTTTTTTGAGGATAAAGGTTCTTTTACCGGTGAGATATCCCCGGTGATGCTCAAGAACTTCGATTGCGAATATGTGATTTTGGGCCATAGCGAAAGGAGA
>JAUXSI010000004.1 GCA_030679985.1 Candidatus Moraniibacteriota bacterium
CTATCCTTGCTGCCATAAGATTGGGATTTCGAAGTCAAACTTGAGGATATGTCGCGAGGCCGGTATGATGAAAAGGGGATTGGCGGATACTGATAATGGTGCTATAATAACACCGTAATAGATCAGATTATAATTATGCCGGAAAAAATAATCCAAAAACCGCTAGCTGACAGGATGCGTCCGGAAAATCTGGAGGAATTCGTCGGGCAGGAAAATATCGTCGGCGCGGATAAAATCCTGCGCAAGATCATCGAGAGCGACCAAATCCCCTCGATGATTTTTTGGGGTCCGCCCGGCAGCGGCAAGACGACGTTGGGGCAGATAATCGCCAAGATGACCGACGCGGACTTTGTGAAATTGAGCGCGGTTTCCAGCGGGGTGAAGGAAATCAGAAACGTTATCGGGAAAGCGGATGCGGAAACCAAACTGAAAAACAAAAAAACTATCCTTTTTCTGGATGAGATCCATCGTTTTAATAAATCCCAGCAGGACCGGCTGTTGCCATATGTGGAAGACGGTACTTTGATTTTGATCGGGGCGACTACGGAAAATCCGAGTTTTGAAGTCAACCACGCACTCCTGTCGCGGACCCGGGTTTTCGTGCTGGAACCGCTGGCGGCGGCGGACGTGAAGAAATTAGTGAAGCGCGCGCTTTCCGACAGGGAGAGGGGTTTGGGAAAAGTAAAAATAGGGATCGCGGAAAAAGATTTGGATTTTCTGGCCGGACTTTCCAATGGCGACGCGCGTACGGCGCTCAACGTTTTGGAATTGGCGGCGGCGATCGGGAAAAAAACGGACGGCGGGCAAATGACAATTGGGAAAGAAGAAATCAAGGAGGCCTTGCAAAAAACCAGCTTGCTCTATGACCGGGCGGGGGAACAGCACTATAATATTATTTCAGCTTTGCACAAAAGTATGCGCGGCGGAGACGCGGACGCCGCATAGTATTGGCTGGCGCGTATGCTGGAGGGCGGGGAGGACCCGCTCTATTTGGCAAGAAGGATCATCAGTTTCTCTTCCGAAGACATCGGCATCGCCAATTCATTCGCGCTGGAGCAGGCCGTCAGTGCTTATCATTCTTGCCATTATATCGGGATGCCAGAGTGTGGAGTCAACTTGGCTCAAGCGGTAGTCTATATGGCCAAGTCGAAAAAAAGCAACGCCTTGTATGTCGCTTATGAAAAAGCCAAACAAGACGCGAAAAATTTTCCCGCCGAACCGGTGCCTGTACATCTCCGCAACGCGCCGACCAAACTGATGAAAGACTTGGATTATGGCAAGGACTATAAATACACGCCGGATTTTGAAAATCCCGAGGATGCTCGGCAGGACTATCTGCCGGACAAATTGAAGGGGCGGAAATATCTATAAACTTTATTTGTTCAAACCTGGAAAAAAGGGTAAAATGGGGAAAAGCTTATTTTATGAAAATCGCGCTAGTTCACGATTATTTGGTCCAAGTCGGAGGGGCGGAAAAGGTTCTGGAATGTTTCACGGAGGTTTTTCCGGACGCCCCGATCCATACATTGGTCTATGATAAAAAACTGATGCACGGGTTTTTCGTAGGCAAGGATATCCGGACATCTTTTCTGCAGAATATCCCGTTCTCCCGGAAAAAACATCGGGTTTTTCCGCAATTTATGCCGATGGCCATCGAGCAATTCGATTTTTCCGGCTACGATGTCGTCCTGTCGGATTCTTCCAGTTTCGCCAAAGGCATCATCACCGGTCCGGAAACGCTGCATATCTGCTATATGCATACCCCGATGCGGTTCGCTTGGGATGATTGCCAGAAATATACCGAAGATTTCTATTTCCCTTCGATCATAAAAAGGTTCATACCCTTGGTGATGAATTATGTCCGGATCTGGGACCGTGTCAGCGCCGATCGGCCGGACAAGATCATCGCTAATTCGAAATTCATCGCGCGCAGGATAAAAAAATATTACAAGCGGGACTCCGTCGTGCTCAATCCGCCGATCGATGTTGCGCGGTTCTATGCCAGCGAAGATCGCGGGGATTATTTCCTGCTGGTCGGCCGGTTTATGGCGTACAAAAAATTGGATCTCGTGGTCCAAGCTTTCAACCGGATGGGCTTGCGGTTGAAAATAATCGGCCGGGGACCGGAATACCAGAAATTAAAAGGGATGGCGGAAGGCAATATCGAATTTCTGGGGCGCGTTTCGGACGAGGAATTGCCGGGATACTATGCGAAGTGCCGGGCGTTCATCTTCCCGCAAGAGGAGGATTTCGGCATAGTGGCCATCGAGGCGATGGCTTCGGGCCGTCCGATAATCGCTTTCCGCGGCGGCGACATCCCAGAACATATAGAAGAGGGGAAGACGGGCTTGTTTTTTGAAGAACAGACCGTGCAAGCCATTATTGAGGCGGTCGGCAAGTTCAATGATGGCGACTATAGCCGATCCTATATCCGCAAGCAAGCTGAAAAATTTGACAAAAGCCTGTTTAAGGCTAGAATAAAGGAATATATAGATATGGAATACAGGGCTTTTAAGAATAACGGGGTTGTCTGATACTGAACAGAATCTTGCTAAATTAGCCGTTGTTTAATTTTCAATTCACAATTTTCAATTTTCAATGAATTTCCAATGACCAAATTTTCAAATTAAAAAATTGATTATTGAATTAAAATTGTAAATTGATAATTGAAAATTTAAAATAATATGGAACTAAAAGAATATTTCAAAATCTTCAAGGAGCATATTAAATTGTTTTCAGCCACAATCATTTTGATCGTGCTGGGCAGTTTCGCGTATTTCGCTTTGCGGCCGGTTTCGTATTCAGCCTCGCTGGCGCTTAACATCACCCGTGGCGGAATCCAACAGACTGGGGATTACCGCTACGATGATTTCTACCGTTTGCAGGCGGATGAGAAATTCGCCGAAACCGTCGTGGAATGGCTGAAAAATCCGCGGACCGTAGTGGACGTCTATGATAAAGCCGGAATCAGCACTGACAGTTTCAGCATGCGCCGGCTGGCCAAGAGTTTCACAGCGGAAAAGCTTTCCGCGCAGATCGTGGCGGTCTCATTTTCCGCGAAAGATGGAAAATCGGCGGAAAAGCTTTCCGCCGCGATACCGGAAGCTATCACGGAAAACATCAAGCTGTTGAACAAGAAACAGGATGACGGCACTTGGTTTGAGATCGTGGCGCAAGACCCGGTCATCATCCAGGACCGGATCGGCGCGCTGCTTATCTTCTTAGTATCGTCGGCGCTGGGGATTTTCGTGGGATTTTGGGTGGTATTGCTGAAACACTATCTGGAATAAAAGGTATTAATACCCCAGGGCAAGCCCTGGACCCACAGGTTTCCGCGGCAAGCCGCGAAGTATTAAACCTTTTGTTGTTGTCGCTCGTTCGGAAATGAAAAATAATTTTCATTTCACTCACTTCGCTAAACAATAAAAACCGGACGGCATTTATCTTTAACTGTAAGTTTATGCGGATTGGAATCGATGTTCGATGTTTCACGCAAGGAAGGAATACGGGAGTGGAGGAATATACCTTCAACCTTTTGACCAATCTGTTCAGGCTCGACACGCGCAATGAATACGTGCTTTTTTTTAATTCTTTCCGGTCCGAGGCAGTCGATTTTTCCTGGATCAAGGAATTTCCAAACGTCAGTCTGAAAAAATTTTCTTGGCCGAACAAGCTTTTGAATTTTCTGTTTTGGTATCTGGACTGGCCCAAGATAGACAAGCTGATCGGCGGGACGGATGTTTTTTTTATGCCCAATATAATTTTCGGTAGCGTGAGCCGGAACACCAAGCTAGTCCTGACTATCCACGACCTGTCTTTCGCCAGGTATCCCGAGACATTTTCCTGGAAGAGGCGCTGGTGGCATATCTTCATAAATCCGCGGAAAATGTGTTTGCGGGCCGACAGGGTGATCGCGGTTTCCGATTCTTCGGCGCAAGACGTCGCGAAACTGTTCCGGATCAGGCAAGAAAAGATCCGGATAGTCCACAGCGGACTTTCCGAAAAGTTCAAAGTCCTCGATCGCAATAACGGCGAATTGATCCGCGTCAAAGAAAAATACAGCTTGCCGTATAAATTCATCCTTTTCCTTGGGACGATCGAGCCGAGAAAAAATATCGCGGCCATCGTCGCGGCCTACAGCCAGCTGCAAAAAGACGCGGCTGGCGCCGGACAGGAGGAGATCGCGAAATATGGGTTGGTCATCGCGGGATCGGACGGCTGGTTGAATGGGGAGATATTCGCCGAAATCAACGCTTCCAAATTCCGGGACAAGATAATAGTCGCGAAATTCATCAATGAGGCTGATAAGGCATATGTCATGAATCTGGCGTCACTCTTCGTTTATCCGTCGGTTTTCGAAGGCTTCGGTTTTCCGCCGCTTGAAGCGATGGCTTGCGGGGTGCCGGTCATCACATCGAACAATTCCTCGTTGCCGGAAATCGTCGGCAACGGGGGGATCATGATTGATCCGCACAAGCCGGACGAGTTATGCCGGGCGATGAAAGAGGTGATAATGGACAAGGGGTTGCGCGATGATCTTGTCGCCAAAGGTTTCGTCCAAGCCAAAAATTTCAACTGGTCGAAAACCGCGGAAGAATTTTTGAAGATGGCCAATAAGCTTTAGGTATGGATAAGGGCCGGAGCGTTTTGTTACGGTGGTTCTCGCGCGCATAGTCTGAGGGTGTTTTTAATGGTATAATTGGATTATGAAAATTGGCATTGACGCGCGTTTTTTCGGCATAAGGCAAAAAGGCTTGGGGCGCTATACCCAAAAGCTGGTGGAGAATTTGGAAAAAATTGATCCGGTCAATGAGTATTTCGTGTTCCTTCAAAAGGATAATTTCGAAGAGTATCAACCGAAAAATCCGAACTTCCAGAAAATCTTAGCGGATTATAAATGGTATACTTTCGGCGAACAGGTTTTTTTCCCGCGGATGCTCTATAAATACGGATTGGATTTGGTGCATTTCCCGCATTTCAATGTCCCGTTGTTATATTTCAAAAGATTCATCGTGACCATCCATGATTTGACCCTGGTGCATTTTCCTACCGTCAAAAACAGTACGCTGCACCCGGTTTTTTATTGGATAAAATTTTTCGCGTATCTGGCGGTCATCCGGGCGGCGATAGTGCGGGCGGAAAGCGTCATTGCCATTTCCCAGTTCACTAAGGATGATGTCATAAAAAAATACGGGCCGGCCATAAAAAACAAGACCGTCGTGACTTATGAAGCTTGTGAAGATTTTTGCATGTTCAGCCAAAGAAACGGCCAGGAAATCCTGCGGGAATATGGTATAATTAAGCCGTATCTGATTTATGTGGGTAATGCGTATCCGCATAAGAATTTAGACAGGCTGGTGCTGGCCTTTGCCCGGGCATTCGGGGAAAGAAATGATTTCCAATTGGTGCTGGTCGGCAAAAACGACTATTTCTACGGCCGGCTGAGAAAGACGGTCCAGAAGCATCGGATAGAGGGCGTCATTTTTCTTTCGGACGTTTCGGACTATGAGTTGGACAGTCTGTTCCACTGCTCGGTTGCCAACGTTTTCCCGTCCTTGTATGAAGGATTCGGCCTGCCGCCGCTTGAGGCGATGTCCAAGGGCGTGCCGGTCATATCTTCCGACCATCCTTGTATGCGGGAGGTTCTGGGTGAAAGCGCACATTTTTTCGACGGCCAGGATGTCGCGGCGATAACCGAGGCGATGGCAAGGATAGTCAGCGACGTGGAATTGCGCGAAGATTTGATCGGAAAAGGCTATAACCAAGCCAGGAAATACAGCTGGAAAAAAATGGCCGAAGAGACTTTAGCAATATATTCGAACAAAGCTTGATGGAAAACAAAAACAAAGTCTGTTCTTGGACAGACAGGAATAAAATAAATCTACGGATGTCGGATATCCGGCCGGCTAACCAAGGCGGCGGTTCGCAGATGGGGAGGATCGGCCAGGCGGCGGGACGTCCGGTCGGATCGGCCAGGCGGGCGATTCTGGGTGATATCCGGCGTCCGGACCGCGCCATACCGCAACCGGTGCCAGCCAAGCGGAGTCCGATTAACCGGAGCGGTCTGTCATATCCGGCCATTCCGAATGGTGCCGTAAGGGTAAAAATCGAAAGTAATATTAGGCCTACCCGGCTGGCAGACAAGCCGGCCGAAGCGGAAGATATGACGGCCAGATGGGCACGGTTTTCCGGCGCGGATGGTCCGGACAATAACATTCCAGATGAAATTGTTTTTGGCGATCCGGACGGATCCCATCGGAACGGGCGATTGGCAGGGGCTGGGTCCGACGGATCGGTCTCGTTTGCCAGGCCGTTTCCAGCCCGGCAGTATAATAAGAGAATACTGTTTTCTTTTGCGGGAGTGGCGGCGGCCATATTTCTGGTGATAGCCGGCACAGGTCTTTTTAATAAGGGGATGGGAATCAAAGATGCGGTTTTGGGCATCGGGCAAGGCGCGTATATCGACTTGGCTATGGCCAAGGACGGTATGGCCGGGCGTGATTTCCAAAAATCCGCTTTTGAGTTCGGCGAGGCGTATGACAAGTTTGGAAGAATATCCCAAGACATAAACAGTCTGGGCGGAATCATGGTTGAGACTTCCCGGTTCATCCCGTTTTTTTCAAAGATATCCTCCGGCGACCATATCGCCCAGGCCGGGAAAGATGTTTCCCGAATTGGGATTTTAGCCAGTGAAATCATGCAGTCACTGGAGGCGGTCAAGAATCCGTTGAAAAACGATGCCGGTCCGACCGTGTCTTTTTTGCAGATATTCCAGAATACCGACAGGAACCTGAAAGAAATCGCCATCCTGATGCAAGATGTCCAGGATAATCTGGACAAGGTGAATTTGGACGATATTCCCGCGGACAAGCGGGCGCAATTTGCCGGATTGAAAAACCAATTGCCGGAAACCAACCGGTTCCTGGCGGAGTTTATCGGGAACAGCCAAATTTTTACGGACGTGCTGGGTGGCAACGGTCCGCGCAAATACCTGTTCCTATTCCAGAACAACCAGGAGATGCGCGCCACCGGAGGTTTCATCGGCACCTATGGCGTGCTGGATATTTTCAACGGCAATGTGCGAAGGTTTTTTATCGACGGAATCTATAATCCTGACGGCCAACTGAGGGAAAAGGTCGTTCCGCCGGTGCCGATCCAGAAAATTTCGGCGGCTTGGAGCCTGCATGACAGCAATTGGTTTCCGGATTTTCCGAAATCAGCCGAAAAAGCCGCTTGGTTCTATGAAAAAACTGGCGGGCCGACCGTGGATGGCGTGATTACGATGACGCCCACCGTGATGCAAAAAATGTTGGAGATTACTGGGCCTATCGAACTGCCGGAATATGGCGTAACGGTGGATAAGGACAATTTTATAGAAAAAATCCAATATGAGGTGGAAGTGGATTATGACAAAGAGCTGAACAAACCCAAACAGATTTTGGCCGACCTGGCGCCGAAAATCCTAGACAGGCTTTTCAATGTCCGGAACTTTTCCGATATCGCCCGGACTGCGGATGTCTTATCGGAAAGTTTGAATGAAAAGCAGATTTTGATTTATTCAAAGAATTACGAAATTGAAAGCGTGTTGTCCAAGCAGGGATGGTCGGGTGAAATATTGGATACGCAAAAGGATTATCTGAGCGTGATCAATACGAACATCAACGGGTACAAGACGGACGGAGTGGTTGATGAGAAAATCGAACATCAGGCGGAAATCCAGCCGGACGGTTCGGTGGTTGACACCCTGACAGTAACTCGTCATCATAATGGAGGCAGTCTGGCGCATGAGTGGTGGAACAAAGTCAACGCGGATTATATGCGGGTCTATGTACCGAAGGGTTCAATCCTGCTTTCGGCCGAAGGGCAGACGCGCGAATACAACACGCCGCCTTTGGATTACCGCGCTTTGGCCTTTAAACAAGACGCCCAGGTGCGGATGGAGGAGGATTCGCTGAAAATCGATGAGGAAAGTGGAACCAAGATCTATGAGGATTCGGACAAGACCGTCTTTGCTAATTGGGCCTATGTCAGTCCGCAGGAAACCGTGACGATAAGATATAAATACCTCCTGCCATTCAAGCTGGCTATGGATAGTAAAAATAAACCGGTGGACACCTATTCGCTTTTGGCCCAAAAACAAGCTGGCAGCCTGGGCAGCGGATTCATTTCGCGTATCACATACCCGGACAAATACAAGATGGTTTGGAATTATCCGGAACAAGTCACGCGGGGGAATAATAATATAAGGATCGAAAGCGATCTCAAGACGGATAAATTCGTAGGCGCCGCGTTCACGCAAAGATAAGTTTATGATGGATAAAATTTTCAAAAATAATTTCATATTGAAGTCCCGGCCGACCGAGTCGGTCATTTCCGCGGCTTTCGTAATAACGGTCGCGGGCCTCCTGAGCAACCTGCTCGGGCTTGTGCGCGATCGTTTGCTGGCTTCGACTTTCGGAGCCGGTGATACGCTGGACGTGTATTACGCGGCCTTCCGGATTCCGGATCTGATTTATAGCTTGCTTATCCTGGGTTCGATGAGCGCCGCTTTTATTCCGGTCTTCACCGGATTGCGAAGCAAGGAGGGCGATAATGACGAAGCTTGGCGTCTGACCAATGGGATTATGAACCTGTCCTTATTTTTGATCATCATCATTTCGCTGGTTTGTGCGATTGCCGCGCCGTTTTTAATGCGGATCATCACCCCGGGCTTTTCTCCGGAAAAGATGGAAAGCGCGGTTTTGTTCACCCGTATAATGTTTCTAAGTCCGATTTTTCTGGGCATCAGCGGAATTATGGGTGGCGTCCTGACCTCGATGAAACATTTTTTGGTCTATTCGGTCGCGCCGCTTCTATATAATATCGGCATCATCCTGGGCATCACCGTATTCGTCGGTTTTATGGGACCGATCGGATTGGCGTGGGGAGTGGTTTTCGGGGCGCTGATGCATATGGTCCTGCAATATACGACGGTGCGGAAATTGGGTTATGTCCATCGGTGGGGGTTGGCGGCGGCTTGGCAAAATCGAAACGTGCGCAAAGTTTTCTCATTGATGTTGCCGCGGATGACCGGCATCGCGATCAATCAGTTCAATCTGATGGTGATCACGGTGTTCGCTTCGACGTTGGCGGCCGGCAGCCTGGCGGTGTTCAATTTTTCTCAAAACCTGGCCAGCGTGCCGCTGAGCGTATTCGGCATATCTTTCGCTATCGCGGTCTTTCCCGTCCTGTCGACATATGCCGCGCGCGGCGAGAAGGAAAATTTCGTAAAGGCTTTTTCGGAAACTTTCCGCCAGATAATGTTTTTTGTCATCCCACTGAGCGTGTTTATGGTCGTTCTGCGGGCGCAGATCGTGCGGGTCGTTTTGGGAGCCGGGAAGTTCGACTGGAACGATACGATTCTGACTTTCCAATGCCTGGGAATCTTGGCGCTCAGTCTGTTCGCGCAAAGCGCGGTGCAGCTTCTGGCCCGTTCGTTCTATGCTCTGCAAGACACCAAGACCCCTTTCTATATCGCCATCGCCACGGAGGCCGTGAACATCCTGGCAGTCATAATGCTTATTGACCGCGTCCAGATCGTCGGCTTGGCGATCGCGTTCTCCCTGGCCAACGTGGTACAGATGATGCTGTTACTTTTCTTTTTGCGGGCGCGCTTCGACAACTTGGATGACCGTAACATCATCCTGTCGGTATCGAAAATCGCCTTCGCTTCCTTCGCTGCCGGGCTTGGGATACAAGGCGCGAAATACGCGGTCGCTTCGGCAGTCGATCTGGATACGTTTTTGGGAGTTTTTACCCAATTGACCGTTCCGTTGGTTCTAGGATTTGCGATCTTTATCGGCATCAGCCATCTTTTGAAGCTGGAAGAATTCATCTTGTTCAAGAATTCACTCACCCGGAAAATGTTCAAAGGCAATAAGGTGATCCTGGAGAGTACGGATGAAGTGAGTCGGATGTGACCGATTCTTGATTATTCTTCGGTTCTAGGCTAAGATGGATACTATATGAGCCAAAAAAATGTCCGCAATTTCTGCATAATCGCCCACATCGATCATGGCAAGTCGACCCTTTCGGATCGGCTTTTAGAATTGACCCACACCGTGGAACAGCGCAATATGAAGGCGCAATTGTTGGATCAGATGGATTTGGAACGGGAGCGGGGCATCACCATCAAATTGCAGCCGGTGAGGATGGATTATGAACTCAATGGTGAAAAATATGTTTTGAATCTGATCGACACGCCGGGACACGTGGATTTCGGCTATGAAGTTTCCCGGTCTTTGGCGGCCGTGGAAGGCGCGGTGCTTTTGGTGGACGCGACCAAGGGCGTGCAAGCGCAGACCCTGTCGAATTTGTATCTGGCCATCGAACAGGGCCTGGAAATCATTCCGGTGGTCAACAAAGTCGATTTGCCCAATGCCGATGCGCCGAAAGTGAAAAAGGAAATCATCCATGTTTTGGGTTGCAAGGAAGAGGATATTTTCGAAGTTTCCGGCAAGACCGGACAGGGCGTCGATAAATTATTGGAAGAGATCGTGAAGACCGTGCCGTATCCGCAAGGCGATGCGGATAAACCGCTGCGCGCCCTTATTTTCGATTCCAAATACGACACATATAAAGGCGTGGTAGCGTATGTGCGGGTGCTGGACGGCAGCGTGAAGCGTGATGATGAGGTGGCGATGATGGCGGGAATGGCTGATAGCGATGTGGTGGAGGTGGGATATTTCAAACCGGATATGCAAAAAGTCGACCGCTTGACGGCGGGCGATATCGGCTATTTGGCCACCGGTTTCAAGAGTGTGGAATATTGCCGGGTAGGCGATACGATTACCCTGGCCGGATACCGCGACAAAGTCGAAAGTTTGCCCGGCTATAAGAAAGTGACGCCGATGGTCTACGCTTCTTTCTATCCGATCGAGGGCGATGATTATAATTTTATGCGCGACGCTTTGGATAAGCTGAAGCTTAATGACGCGGCTTTCGAATTCGAGCCGGAGTCCAGCCAGGCTTTGGGAAGGGGGTTCCGTTGCGGTTTTCTGGGGATGCTGCACTTGGAAATCATCCAATCGAGATTGGAAAGGGAATTTGAAATCAGTCCGACCATCACTACGCCGAGCGTCGTCTATGAAGTGGAAGTGAAGAGCCAGGCCGAAAGGATAAAGATTTATTCTGCTACCGAAATGCCGGACGCGTCGGTGATCGACAAAATCTATGAACCCTATGCCAAGCTGGATATCATTTCGCCGGCCGCGTATCTGGGTTCGATTATGGAAGTGATGCGCAATACGCGGGCGCAATATCTGAACACGGAATATATCGACAGCGAACGGATCATCCTGTCCTTCGATTGCCCTTTGACAGATGTCATTACCAATCTGCATGATGATTTGAAAAGCGCTTCTTCGGGTTACGCCTCGATGAATTATGAAATCAAGGATTATCGGCCGAATGACTTGGTGAAGATGGATATTTTGGTGGCCGGGGAGAAATTCGACGCTTTTTCGCGCATCGTGCCGAGGGAAAAAGCCAATTCGGAAGGCAAATCGATCGTGGAGAAATTGAAAAATTCTATTCCGAAGCAGAATTTCTTGATCGCCCTGCAGGCGGCTATCGGGGGCAAGGTGATCGCGCGCGAAAGCATCCAGGCTTTCCGCAAAGACGTGACCAGCGGACTATATGGCGGGGACATCACGCGTAAGCGCAAACTTTTGGAAAAACAGTAGAAAGGGAAAAAGAAGATGAAAAGCATCGGCCGCGTAAGCATTCCCTCGGACGCCTTCCTGGCGGTTTTAAAAAGATAAACATAATAATTCCAATGGACCCCGTTTCTCTAGGCGTCATAGTTTTTTTTCTAGCGATCAACGTCGTCGCTTTTTTGATTATGTTTTTTGATAAACTCAGCTCGCGTAAAGCGGGCGCCGAAAGGATTTCGGAAGGTCTGCTGTTTTTTATGGCCGCGGTTTTCGGCAGTGTCGGGGTTTATGCCGGGATGTTCGCTTTCCGCCACAAAACCCGGAAGTGGTATTTCATTATCGGGATCCCCGTGCTTATCTTGCAAAATTGCGCTTTATTATACGTCGCATACGGCTTTTTGACCGGTAATATCTGGTAATTCGCAGCGGCCTATTGACAAATCATTCTCTTTGCTGTATAAATCAGAGTTATCTGTGATGATGTTTTTTTAAAATAAAATCTAGTAAACCTTGCTGGATTAAATTAACTCGGGGTGACGAAGATGGAAATAGAGACAACCATGCAGGAGTTGCTGAACAGGAAGTATCTCAAAATTGTGTTTGATAGAAAAAATTTGAGATACGCGAAATTTTTTTTGCGGCGCAATGCCGTCACTATCATCTTGAACTCGGAGAATAGTTTTACAGAGGACGCAGTCATTCTCCAGGAGGAAATCAATAATGTTTTCCGCGAAATGGGTGTCGCATTTTCTGTTGAGGCAAATTATAGCCCCGACGGGAATATCGACAAGTTCACGTTGAGAAATGTGAACGATATCGGAAAATGCAACTTCGCGGGGTTCATGGACAGATTGGTGTCCGGACTCCGAGTGGGCGAACTGCTTGTCTATTTTTGCGACAAGAAAAATTAAACAAGCGGTTGGCGGGGAACAGGTTTTTACCTGTCCCCGCCTTTTTTATTTCTCGGAATTTGTGCGCCAAGGGATTTTATTGTAGAATTCAGGCAGCTAACAATTAGCCGGCAACAAGATGAAAAAAATACCAGCCAGATTCTCGGTGGGGGAAAACGATATCAAGGCGGCGGATATTCCGGCGGTGAACGGGTTGCTGAGACAATTGAATCCTGACGCTTCGGAAATAGATTACAAAAAAATAAAGGAAGTCATGCGCTATGGCGTAATCATGACGATACGTGATTCTTCCCAAAAAAACGTCCTGATCGGGATGGGCACGCTGATACCGTTGCGGAAGATATTCTCATTTTCCGGCACGATCGAGGACGTGGTCGTGAGCGAGGAATGTCGCGGTCAGGGATTGGGCCGGAAGATAATGCAGGTCTTGTTAGACAAGAGCCGGTCACTGGGGATGAAATGTGTCGATCTTACGAGCCGGCCGCAAAGGAAAATCGCCAACCAGCTCTACCAGTCGATCGGATTTGAGCGCCGCAAAACGAACGTCTACCGCTTTTCTAATAAATAACTTCGAAATTTGAAAACAAAAATCTTAAAATACATCTTGGCGGCGCTTTTTCTGGCAGTTTCATTTCTGGTCTGGCGTTCGGTCGACCGGGCGGTGAATGTCGCGGAGGCCAGCGTCTGGATGGTACCGATAATCTTCTTTTCAGCCTACATCATATTGGCCTATCTGAGCATCATCGTCATCCGGCGGACGGATGTTTTGCAATGGCTGTTTTTAGGTTCCATTCTGCCGAGTTTCTTTTTCGTGCACAGCCTCGGCCATTTGAATGCGGTTTTTGCAGCCTATGTTTTCCTGGCTTGGGGCGTAACCAGGATAACGGACGATCTGAGGCTGAATATCCGGATAAGCTTGCGGAAGTCCGTCCGTGCCGGAAGCGTTTGGGTCGTGCTGGCGTTGTCTTTATTGATCGCCAGCCAATATTACGCGTCGGCAAAAAACTTTGACACCGGTCGGCTCATCCCGCAATTCAGCGTGAGTTCGGTTTCGGGAAACCTGACTTCCAAGATTTTGGCGATGATAAATCCGGGCCTTGCGGACATCAGCCGTGAAGGCTTGACGGTCGACCAGTTCATATTGCAGATACAGCAGGAACAGGTTGGGGATCCGGCAGCGGTTTCAGCAAACATAAACAATCAGATCGACCGGGAAATCGATAGGACCAATCCGGGGTTGTCAAAGACTCAGAAGGAATCATTGAAAGAAGAGACTTTGAAAAAAATCGCAAGCGCCAATTTGGAGATGGGCCGGGAACAGCAGGAGTTTATTCTGCAGGAAGGAAGGCGTAAGTTTTCAGAAATTTCCGGCAAAAGCCTGACGGGCGATGAGAAAGTCGCGGATGTTTTTTCGGATGCCATAAATCGGAAAATCGACCAGTATTTCGGTTCGGGATCGGCAATCCCCGGGAAGACATCCCCATTGCCGATGATGTTGGGCATCGGACTGTTCTTGACGGTTTTGTCTCTGGGTTCGGCTCTGGGCCCGGTTTGGATCTTGTTGGCCGGCGGGATATTCTGGATTTTTATGGAGACCGGCCTGATACGCATCATACGGGTTCCGATCGAAATGGAGGTCATCGAATAGGTGGATGGGGATTAGCACTCTTAATGGAAGATTGCTAATTTGTCGTTTTTGTGCTAGATTGGATGGGTAAGAAATAAGGCGTGTTTTCCAAATATATGGCGAAAAATTATTATGATATCCTGGGGGTTTCTAAAGGCGCGACGGATGATGAAATCAAAAAAGCTTATCGGAAATTGGCGCACAAACACCATCCGGACAAATCCGGCGGGGATGAAGCCAAATTCAAAGAAATAAATGAGGCCTACCAGGTCTTGTCGGACCAGAGCAAGCGCCAGCAATATGACCAATTCGGGCAAACCTTCGAAGGCGGCTCGGCCGGCGCCGGCGGTTTCGGCGGTTTTGACTTTTCCGGTTTCCAAGGTTTTGGCGGACAGAATAGCGGCTTCGAATTCGGCGGGGAAGGCTTTGAGGACATTTTTTCCAATATTTTCGGCGGCAATTCCCGGGCGCGCCGGCGAGCGCGTGGCGCGGATATCCAGGTGGATGTGGAAATCAACTTTGCGGAAATGGTCAATGGAACGGAGAAGGACATCGAATTGTATAAAAGGGTGGTGTGCGACCGTTGTCATGGTTCAGGCGGCGAACCGCAGGCTGATATGAAAACTTGCCCGACTTGCAAGGGTTCGGGCCGGGTGGAAACGTTGCGACGCAGTTTGTTCGGCAGTTTCTCGCAAGTTTCCGAGTGTCCGGAATGCCATGGGGAAGGCAAAGTGTATGAAAAGAAATGTTCCAAGTGCGGAGGTGACGGGCGGGTCAAGGAAGAACAGAAAATCAAACTGAATATTCCGGCGGGCATCGCCGATGGCCAGACGATGTCGATGCAGGGCCAGGGCGAGGCTGGTGAGAAAGGCGCGCCGGCCGGCGATCTGTATATCAATATCCGCGTTTTGCCGCACAAGAAATTCAAGCGCAAGGGCCAGGATATCCTGAGTACGGAATTCGTGCCGTTTTCGGTGGCGACCCTTGGGGGAAAAATTGAGATTGAAACTATCAACGGCACACTCATTTTGAAAATCCCAACCGGTACCCAATCGGGCGAGGTTTTCCGCATCAAGGGCGCCGGCGTGCCGGAACTCAATGGCCGTGGCGTAGGCAACCAATTGGTGACGGTGGTGGTCAAGGTTCCCAAAAGTTTGAGCCGCGAGCAAAAAGATTTGCTGGAGAAATTGAAAAACCAAGGTATTTAAATTTACGAGGGGAAAAAGCATCCCACATCTTTGAATGGGATGCTTTTTGAGCGGCTATTCGACGTTTGTCCGTTCGATGAAAGCAATCTAATATGTGTTTTGACTTCCTTACTTTTTAACATTATAATGGTACATTACAATACGGATTTGAAAAATTGGGAATATGGCCAGTTGGAACCTTAAAAAAGGAATAAAAATCATAATCAGCTTGAATCCGTGTTTTTTGGATCTAAGTAAGGAGCGGAAAATGCAAAAGCGAAAAGCAGACGGAAGAAAGGCGGCACGAATCGAGATTTATATGGACGGAGAATCCGTTTTGCCCTTCGAAGGCACGATAGGGCAGGCGATTGAAAGAGTTCAGTACATTGCCAAGAGTGTAATCGCGACATTTGAGGTTATTGAATTCACTCCGGACAATCAGGAGGGTACAGTCCGCTATAATAGCGCGAAAGACTCCTAGGATTTTATGTTATGTGGAGTAACCATCATCAGGCCCATCAATCGCACGCGATCGATAGGCCTTTTTTAATAGGAAATTTGGCGGCGGCTTTTTATTCTGTCAAATGCCGGATTCGGGCGGTAGAAATTAAGGTTGAGCGAAGAGACGAAGAGGAGTAGACTGGAAGATATGGAACAAAAAACCGCCCTTGAAATTCTTAAGCTTGGATATAATGTCTTTTTGACCGGTCCGGCCGGTTCAGGCAAGACCTATCTGCTTAAACAATATATCGACTATCTGAAAAGCCGCGACATCGGCGTGGCTGTGACGGCGTCCACCGGCATCGCCGCCACTCATATGAACGGGCAGACGATCCATAGCTGGTCAGGTATGGGCATCAGTGAAACCTTTAATGAGGCTGATTTCGCCAAGCTCAAGAAAAGAGGTTACCAGCAGGAGCGTTTCAAGAAAACCAAAGTTTTGATCATCGATGAGATCTCGATGTTGCACGCGCATCAACTGGACATCGTCAACAGTATCTGCAAAAGTTTCAAGGAGCCGTTTCTGGCTTTCGGCGGATTGCAAGTCATTTTGTGCGGGGATTTCTTCCAGTTGCCGCCAGTCACGAAATCCAAAGAGGAAACGCGCTTCGTCATCGAATCCGACGCCTGGCGGGAGATGGACCCGAAAGTCTGCTATCTGGAAGAACAGCACCGCCAAGAAGATCGGGAGATGCTTAAAATTTTGAATGACATCCGTTCGCAATCATGCGACGAAAAAACCAAAGCGCTTTTGGTCTCCCGCGCCAATATTGAAATTGGAAACACTCTCAGGCCCACGCGCCTCTTCACTCACAACGCCAATGTGGACGCAATCAACGCTTTGGAGTTGGGGAAAATAAAAGGAGAATCCAAGTTGTTCCGGATGACAGAGAATGGCAACGAGTATCTGGTCGCTTCCGTGAAAAAAGGATGTCTCGCGCCGGAAAAACTGGCGCTCAAAAAAGGCGCGGTGGTGATGTTCGTGAAAAATAATTTTGACCGCGGCTATGTCAACGGCACGCTGGGCGAAGTAGCCGGTTTCGACAGCAAGGGAATGCCAATCGTGGATACGGTGTCCGGCAAGACCATCGTGGCTACGCCGGAAAAATGGTCCATTGAAGAAAACGACGAATCTTTGGCTTCTGTTTCCCAAATCCCATTGCGATTGGCGTGGGCCATTACCGTCCACAAAAGCCAAGGTATGACTTTGGACGCGGTGGAGATGGATCTCAGCAAATCCTTCGAGTATGGCATGGGCTACGTCGCCCTCTCGCGCGTCCGCACCTTGTCCGGCATCAAGCTCTTAGGCATCAACGAACGCGCCCTGCAAGTCAATCCGAAGGTGCTTGCGCTCGACAAACTCTTGGCTGAATCTTCACAAAACAACGCCCGCAATCTCGTCCAGTTGGGGCAGTTGAAAAAGAAAACGGTATGATGGGATTTTTGCCATATGTCTGATTTGGAATAAAAAACAAGCGGGGCATTCCTAGTGCTTCCGCTTGGGCTTGTGCAGCACGATAGCTGCTTTATAGGTGAATGATTTTTTTCCGCCTCTGAATTTCTTCATAGGCAAGTTTGAATTGCCGGTCATCCAAATAACCGCAACTTGCTATGGATTCGGATTTGCGTCCGATCCTGATTATGTCTGAAAAACCTAGGATCATAGCCGTCAAATCAACAGCAACTTCGTTGTTTCTCAGGGGGTGGTTTGACATAGCTAGGATGACGTGGGATAGCTCATGGGATATTGAATAGATGAAAATTTCCAATGAGGTTCTGACTATGCGTCTGAAGATAAACATAAGGATTTTCATCTCGGTGAATTCCCTTGTCCCATACAAGGGAAAATATCTTGGTTGAAGGATAAGCGCTCCGGCATCAGTCAAGTCCTTAGCAAGGGCTGATTGACTGACAGTGTACCCCATTTTTTTGATAGCATCCATGAGTAATGTGCGCAGCGATTCTTGCTTGCAATGCTCATTGATGTAGCAAATCCTAAGTGTCAAGTCATTGAGCTTCAAGATGTGCTTGACCTTCCTGATGCACTCTGAGAATTCTCCAGAATCATATAATGACCGGAGTTCTTCCGTGGTTGAGTCCGGGAGACTCTTGATGCCTCCCAATGAAAAGTGCAGGCTCCGTATGAAATCACGGATCTCATTATCAGTCGCGGTTACTATGGTTTCCACGTCGTTTCCTCCTGGTTTTTTGATTGTGAAATATGCATAATTGATATTCAGATGTTCGGACATCAAATTATGGTTTGTTAAATTGCAGATTATCTATTTAAGCATATTTATGCCGTCTTGTCAATCTGAGCCTTGCTAAGCCTTAAGGATACTGGCTTTTTTGCCATATATCCGCTTTGGGCGTAAAATTGGGACAGATATGAATGTACGTCTATTTTAAAAACTGGGTTTGGCAGGTGAGTTTTTGGATGGAGCGGGGGATTTGATGGATTTGGGGCGAATAAATTTAAGAAAGATTATATAACCAATATGAAAGTCCAAGAATTCAGGGAAAATATACGAGCCGGCGTGAAGATCGTCGCCGATGGAAAAGAGTTTGAGGTTGAGGAGGTGGTCAAGTTCAGATTTGATGATGGAAATTTTTATATCAAATGTTTCATGTCGGACGGATTTGTTTTGGCTGATGATGAAAATGAAAACAGTTTCGTGCTGGTCAAAGAAATAAAAAACGATTTTATGCCGCCGTTCCCAAAAATCCTGCGATTTGACGGCAAGGAATTTGAATTCCTTTTCGAAGCCCACGCGGTTGCTGAAGAAATTGAGGGCAAAGAGATTTTCAAGAAAGGTGACAGTGAAACTTTTTGGGATTTTTCATCTGCTGGCGGAGCATATCTGAGTCTCGGCATCAATGACCGATCCGGAGAAAGGCAGGATTTTTATGGTAAGATACTTGAGGGGGTCAACTTAATTTAAAAAAAGAAAAATATGTTCAAAATAGATTTGCATACCCACACAATCGCTAGTGGCCATGCCTTCGGAACTGTCCAGGAAAATGCCAGAGAAGCTAAAAACAAAGGAATTGAACTTCTTGGCATTACTGACCATGGAAGCGCGATGGGAGGAGCCGCATATGAATTTTATTTCAGGTGCGGCAATCGACTCCCAAAAAATATAGAAGGAGTCCGCATATTATTCGGCGTCGAGGCTAATGTCATCGATGATGCGGGTCAACTTGATTTATCGGATAATATTCTGAAAAATCTAGACTTTGTCATAGTCGGCATACATTATGATTGCGGATATATTGATCAAGGCGTGGAAAAAAACACGGAAACTTTGATCAAAGCTATGCAAAATCCTTATGTAAAAATAGTTTCGCATCCATATTGGTCCATGATGCCGGTTGATATAGAAGCGATCGCAAAAGAGGCTGTCAAAAAAAACATACTTTTGGAAATAAACGCCTCTTTTTTCTACACAAACAAATTGGAGGATGAAGTTATGTGGGGAAAGATGAAAAAAATGATAAAGATTCTGAAAGAAAGCGGGCAAAAAATGATTCTAAATTCTGATGCGCATAGCCCTTATGAAGTGGGAAGATTCCAAGAGGTTGTCGATAAATTTGGCGAGCTTGGCATTGATGAAGGCGATTTGTTGAATGATGATGTTGAGGGGGTGTTGAAGTTTTTAGGCAAGGAATGATTTTTTGTGCAAATAACCAATTTTATCGCTATGTTTCCGACTCCACCGAAGCGCCGGGTCTATCGGCATCAAAACTTATCATTATGATGAAAACAAAAAAGACCTTGTCGCGCTCAAAAAGTTTTTAATGGAGAATCTATGAAAAATGCCGATATGCCAGCGGAAAAACTGAAAATAAAATTCACCGTTGGAAAAACCGGACGCAGGCGGGCAGCTTGTTTATTTGGCGGATAGCCTTATAATAAAAATACGCTAGTCTGGAATAAGTCTTTAAATATAAATCCAAATGGATCTCGGTAAATTGTTAGTGGGTTTCGGCGTGTCGCCCCAAATGACGCAGGACATCTCCTTGTTCATCGTGGTCGCCATCCTGAGTTTCGTATTTGGAATGTTCATCGGGCGCTACAAGCTGATCACGATCCTGATCAATATCTACGTGGCCTATGCGGTCACGATGAGCGTGCCGGCCAAATATTTTTCGGATTATGTCTATGAGCTGGTTTTCTTTCTGGCTGGAATCGTGATCCTGACATTGATCAGCAAGCAATTGTTCGAGGTGTATATTTCCGGTTCGGGTTCCGGATTCCTGTGGCGCGTGTTCGTGATGAGTTTTTTGGAGATAGTATTTTTGATCAGCATCGTCCTTGCGATTGTTCCGAAAAGCGTGGCCTTGGGCTATGTTTCACCGACGGCCTATGGGTATCTGGCCTCGGAAAACGCCCGCCTGGCTTGGATGATAATCCCGATGGCTTTTATGTTTTTCATCCATAAACGGTTGAACCGGTAGGCGTCATTGACTAGTTTCTGAAAAGTGCTATACTTACACAAGTTATTCGTTTATAACTTTTTTTGTTTGTCATTTGAATAATGCGCCCATAGCTCAGTCGGTAGAGCAGTTGCCTTTTAAGCAAACGGTCCCAAGTTCGAGTCTTGGTGGGCGCACACGACATAAATCCCCTGGTGGGATTTTTGCGTTTTATGCTATAATCAACCTAATGAATAAATATCTGACATTCGCGCTGTTGTCGCTTGCGGCCGTATCCTTGTCCGGCTGTTCTTCGGCTCCGGCCAAACCGGCCGAAGAGGCGCAACCTGTCGCCGTAAAAAGCAGCAGTGTCCTGAAATCGGTTGACGGAGGGCGCAGCTGGGAATTCAAAGGCAAAGTCGGCGACGCGGTGAATTTGGACGCGGTGGATGTCCTCAGCATGGCGATCAATCCGTATGACACCAGGAATATCCTGGTCGGGACGCTCAAAGGCGGGATTTTAAAGACCGACGACGCGGGAGAGAATTGGAGCCTGCTTCCGTTCGAGGCTGAAAAAGTTTACGGTTTGGCGGTCGATCCGGCGGATAGCCGCATAATATACGCGAGCGGAGTTTGGCAGGACCGGGGCAAAATATTCAAAAGCATCGACGGGGGCAATGAGTGGAACGAAATCTATACCGCCCCTTCCAACGGACCCTTGGTCATTTCTTTGGTTTTGGACAAAAAAAATCCCAGCGTCCTGTATGCCACTACGAGCGACAACCAAGTGGTTAAGAGTGTCGACGCCGGAGTTTCTTGGAAAAACATCTACGCGTCCGGCAGTCCGGTCTTGAAAATCGCGATTGACAGCGCGGATAGCAATCTGCTGTATCTTAACCTGCTAAGCGGGGTCATCTTGCGGAGCCGGGACGGCGGCAGTTCCATCGGGGAGATAGAAGATGAAGCTGTCAACCAAGGCATCGGGGTCATTGAGGTTGACCCGCTGAACGCCAATTGGGTTTATGCGGCCGGCCAGGCGGGGATATTCAGGAGTAAGGATGCCGGGACTAGCTGGGAAATGGTCAAACCGCTGGGCGACGCGAACGCTTTTCCGGTGAAAGTGCTGGCTATCAATCCGGCCAATCCGAGGGAAATCGCATACGGGGCGGCGCAAGCGACCTATAAATCGCTGGATGGCGGAGTGAGTTGGATCCCCTTCCAATTACAAACGGAAAAAAGTATCAGCATTATG
Organism: Candidatus Moraniibacteriota bacterium; assembly: GCA_030679985.1. Classification (GTDB taxonomy): domain Bacteria; phylum Patescibacteriota; class Minisyncoccia; order Moranbacterales; family UBA2206; genus JAUXSK01. The sequence goes on from JAUXSI010000004.1 coordinate 21,588, forward strand.
AAATATTCAGCTGAGCCGGATGTCCTATACCTGGGATTGAGGAAAAAATGACCAAATAATAATTTTTTTATATAACTAGCGATATGTACAAAGAGATAATCGACAAAAAAAAGCCGGAATTGGAGAAATCAATCGAGCATTTCAAGGAGGAGTTGGGCCAGTTGCGGACCGGACGGGCTGCCGTGGCGATGGTGGACGGTCTGATGGTGGATTATTATGGCGCGAAATCGCCCCTGAAGCAGGTGGCCAGCATTTCAGTCCCGGAACCAAGGACGATTCTGATCGCCCCTTGGGACAAAGGCAGTTTGGCGGGTATCGAAAAGTCTATCCGCGAATCGCAATTAAACCTGAATCCGAATAATGACGGGCAGGTCATCCGGATCAATATCCCGGCCTTGACCGAGGAGAGAAGGAAAGATCTGGTGAAAGTCTTGAACCAAAAGGCGGAGGAGGCCCGGATTGCCATCCGCAAACAGAGGGAGGACGCCTGGGATGAAATCCAGAAAGGGGAAAAGGAAGGATTGATGGGCGAGGATGACAAGTTCGTCGGCAAAGAAAAATTGCAGGAACTGATCGTCGAGTATAATAAAAAAGTGGTAGCGATCCGGGTCAAACAAGAAGCGGAGATAATGACGGTTTAATTGGTTTAAGAATTTTTAATTTTTAATTTTTAATTTTATAAATAAATCATAATTTTTAAATTTTTAAGCCTAGCTTGAAACGAGGTTTAGAAATTGAAAATTAAAGCATTATTTAAAAATTACAAAATTCAAAAAATTACAAAATTAAATATTAGATGATAACAGCAATCATATTCATAATCATCCTGGGCGTCTTGATTTTCGTGCATGAGCTCGGCCATTTCGTGACGGCCCGCCGGAACGGCGTCAAAGCGGATGAATTCGGTTTCGGCTTTCCTCCGCGGATGGCCGGTTTCGTGCGGGATGAGGCGACTGGCAAGTTCAAGTTCGTTTGGGGAAATAAGGATATCGAATCGAAGCATACGGTCTATTCGATCAATTGGATCCCGTTGGGCGGTTTCGTGAAAATCAAAGGCGAGGACGGAAGCGGCGTGGCCGAACCGGATAGTTTCGCGGCTAAAAAAGCCTGGCCGAGAATCAAGATTTTGGCCGCCGGCGTGGCGATGAACCTGGTCTTCGCTTGGCTGGCCATTTCGCTCAGCTTGATGATCGGGGCGCCGGAAGCGATCGACTATGCTGCCGGAACCGACGTACCCGGATCGAAAATCCAAATCAGCCAGGTCATGCCGGACTCGCCGGCGGAAAGGGCCGGCTTGAAAGTCGGCGACGAAATCATCCGATCGTCCGACGGCCGGCTCATATTTGGCAATATCTCTGATTTTCAAAATTTCAATAAGGGCAATAGCAATAAGGAAGTGGCTTTCGATATCAAGCGGGGAGACGAGACCATTTCAATAAAGGCCGTGCCTGAAGAAAAGGACGGGCAAGGAGTGATTGGGGTCAGCCTGGTGCAGACGGTCGTCGTGAAATATCCGGCATATCAAGCTATTTGGAAAGGGGCGGTCGCGGTATATGATTTGACGATATTGATTTTGGTATCGCTTGGAGGGATTTTGGCAAGTATTTTTACCGGACACGGGGTCGGAGCGGATGTTTCCGGTCCGATCGGAATCGCGATCCTGACCAAACAGGTGGCGGCCTTGGGGTTTGTCCATATCTTGCAATTTGCGGCGATGCTTAGCATAAATCTGGCCATAATCAACGCATTGCCGATTCCGGCCTTGGATGGCGGACGGATCATGTTTATCCTGATTGAAAAAATCAAGGGCAGCCCAATCAGCCAGAAAGCGGAACAAATGATGCATACGGTCGGCTTCATGCTGTTGATACTTTTGATGATCGCGGTGACTTTGCGGGACGTGTTCAAATTCATAAAGTGAGATTTTGCGCGGGGAGCGGACGGCTCCGATCGGCCGCTTTTTGTTTTTGACAACGGCCGGCCGGTGAAGTATGATAGATAGAGGCTTATTAAAGCTGAAAACAAAAATCCAGCCTGGCGCTGGACCCGGAGAACGGGAAAAATAAAGCTTGACTCAAAAAATTCTTAAATAAGAACGGATTTTTTCTTTACATTATGGCGAATGGATTTAAAAATATGTTCAAGGACTTGACCGGCAAAATATTCGGCAACCTGTCCAAGGACATCGGCATCGATCTGGGTACGGCGAACACCTTGGTGTATGTCAAAGGCAAGGGAATCGTCATCAATGAACCTTCAGTGGTGGCAATCAACAAAAAGACCGGCCAAGTCTTGGCAATCGGAAAAGAGGCAAAGAAGATGGTCGGGAAAACTCCCGGACATATCGTGGCGACGCGTCCTTTGGTGGATGGGGTCGTGAGCGATTTCGAAGTTACTGAGCAGATGCTAAAATATTTCATCGACAAGGTCCACCGCGACAGCTTCACTTTGTTTCCGCGGCCGAGAGTGGTGATCGGCATACCGTCTGACGTGACGGAAGTCGAGAAGCGCGCGGTGATTGACGCGGCTATGAACGCCGGTGCGCGCGAAGCCTATCTGATCGACGAGCCGATGGCGGCGGCTATCGGCGCCCGATTGCCGGTGCAGGACGCGGCAGGCAATATGATCGTGGATATCGGAGGCGGGACGACGGACATCGCGGTCATTTCATTGGGCGGAGTGGTGACTTCACGTAATTTGCGCATTGCTGGAGACGAAATGAACGAGGATATCATCCGCTATTGCAGGGATGAATTCAATCTTTTGATCGGGGAAAAAACCGCCGAAGATACCAAGATTGCCATCGGTAGCGCTTGCCCGCAAAAAGACAAGATGCAGATGCCGGTGCGCGGCCGCGACCTGGTGACTGGCTTGCCCAAAGAGATTATTATAGACGATACCCAGGTGCGCGAAGCCCTCTCCCGTTCGATCCGCATCGTCGTCAATAACATAAAATCGACGATCGAAGAAACCCCTCCGGAGTTGCTGGCCGATATTATGCAACGCGGAATAATTTTAGCGGGCGGTGGAAGTCTGATACGCGGTTTGGATCGCCTAGTGGCCGATCAGACCGATATGCCGGTGCGTATGATGGAAGACCCGTTGACGGCGGTGGTACGCGGTACAGGCATCGTCCTTGAGGATTTGGAAGCCCTGAAAGGCGTGCTGATGGAAAACCAGCATGAAAGATCACTCATATAGAAAATCCAAAATATAAAATTCCAAATTCCCTGCCTGCCGGCAGGCAAGCAAATAAATCACAATAGTCAAAATAAAAAATTCAAAACAGTTTTTGATTTTGAAAATTGGAATTTTACAATTTATTTAGTATTTGTAATTTTGAATTTGTGATTTAAATTTTTTATGCCAAAAAAATTTCTATCTGCTAAGTTAATAAAATTCACAATAGTATCAGCGATATGTTTCTTGCTGTTTTTTTGGAACCCGAAAGGGATATTCGATCCGGTCAGAATCGTTTTTTTGGAAATCGCCTATCCGTTCCAAAAATCCTTCTATATGCTCGGCCGGAGTGTGGATGAGACGTTTTCTTTTCTGGGTTCGATCGGCGAGATGAAGGGCGACAATGAGCGGTTGATACGGGAGAATGATTCCTTGGTTTCCGAAGTGGCATCGCTGCAGGAGGCTAAGCGGGAAAACGACGTTTTGCGCGAACAGCTTGACTTGGCGCCGAGAGATAAGTTTGATTTGGAGCCGTGTTTCGTTATCGGCCAGGACCCGCAAGGTTCGGGCAGTTGGTTGATGGTCGGCAAGGGGAGTTCGGATGGGATCCGGACGGATATGCCGGTTATCGTTTCTAATGGGATTCTGGTCGGAAAAGTGGATGAAGTCGGGCCCGATAGCTCGAGAGTCAGGTTATTGACCGGTTCTGAAAGCGCGGTGAACGTGAGCGATCTTGAGACAAGCGCCCGAGGATTGATCAAGGGGACGTATGGACTGGGCTTGGTTATGGATATGGTGGCTCAGGCGGATGCCTTGAACGAGGGTGATACGGTCATAACTTCCGGTTTGGGCGGGGAGATTCCAAAGGGCCTTCTGGTTGGCCGGATCCAAGAAATCAAAGCTTCGCCCGATAAACTATTTCAACAAGCCATCGTGATACCAAGGGTAAGATATCAAAAACTGGACCTGGTTTTTGTCATAAAAAACTTATGATGCAGAATATCGTAATCGGCCTGATCCTTTTCTTGTCGACTATTATGCAGATTTCATTTCTGCCGGTTTTTTTCACGGACCGGTCGGTTCCGGATGTCACGTTGGTCATTATTATGATTTGGATCGCACGCGCTGATTTCAATTCGGTTTTGAAATGGACGATCATAGGTGGCTTGATGGCGGATATCGCGTCCTTCCAGCCGGTCGGTCTGAATGTATTCGCGTTCGTCACCGTGGCTTTCATCATAAATTCGCTTAGCAAGAGATTCCTGGTGCCGCAGTTTGCGGGGAAATTTTTCATACTTATCATCCTGGTCGTGGTTGGAACGGCGGTTAATCAGGCGATCATCGGGTTCGCCGCGGGGATAGGCGGGCAGACAGCCGGCTTATTTCGGAGCATTCCGTTTTTTTTCGGCCAAGGATTCTTCTTGAAATTGCTGTATAATTTGGGCATATTCGCAATCCTGTATTGGCCGCTCAAGAAACTGGATAAGATTTTCGCTTATCAAAATAACCGGGTAATAATAAAAAGATAATGTTAGAGCGGTACTTCAATCGACGGAGGATGGCCAAGGGGATGGAAATAGAGGATTCCATAATGACCGTAACCGAGAAAGAAGAGGCGGTTATGGAAACGCCTTTCAAACGGCAGGGACTCGATGTCTTATGGTTCGTCATGGTTGTATTTATCGGCGCCCTGATGGCCAGAGTGGCATATTTAGATATCGTCAAAGGGGAATATTATGCCGATGTTTCCAAGGGCAACCGGATCCGTTCAATCGTAATCAAAGCTCCGCGAGGAAAAATTTTGGACCGGGGTGGACAGGTTTTGGCCGGCAACGTCCCAAGTATCGACGCGGTTATCGTGCCGAGCGATTTGCCGGATGACTCCGGACAAAGGACCGCGGTAGCCGGGCAAGTGGCGGAAATCTTGAAATTGGAAAAAGGGAATGTGGAGGCCGCGATCGAAAGCCAGAATCGCAAGTCATCCGATCCGATCCTGCTGGCGGAAAATATCACCCAGGAACAAGCCCTGCTTTTGTCGGAAAAAGCCAGGAATCTTCCAGGAATAACGGTGGATAATACCGCCATCCGGAATTATGGGGATAGCAATATCTTTTCCGCGATCATCGGTTATGATGGCAAGATAACCCGAGAAGAGATGAACAAGGATTCCAGTTATGTTATGACGGATTATATCGGGAAAACGGCTTTGGAAAAACAATATGAAAAAGAACTGCGCGGGGTGCCAGGCGCCAAACAGGTCGAAGTCGATTCGATGGGGAATGTGAAAAAGAATTTGGGTATTATCAATCCGCAGGCAGGGAACGATTTGGTTTTGAATATCGACGCAGGACTGCAAAAAAAATTATACGACAGTATGGCGGGCATCCTGGAAGCGACCGGCACGCGGACCGCCGCCGCCGTAGCGATCGATCCGAGGAACGGCGGGGTGCTGGCGATGGTCAGCTTTCCGAATTATGACAATAACCTGTTCGCACGCGGAATTTCCAATGATGAATACCGGTCCATCGTTTCGGATAAGGATCTGCCTCTTTTGAACCGGGCTGTCGACGGCGAATATCCGCCCGGATCAACTTTGAAAATGGCGGTCGCCGCCGCCGCCCTTTCGGAGGGAACCATCAGTCCGTCGACGATCATCGACGGGATGGGCGGCAGTATCCATATCGGCACTTTCCGCTTCGGCGATTGGAAGACGCACGCCGCAAGCGATGTCAGGACGGCTATCGCGGAGAGTAATGATATCTTCTTCTATTCCATCGGGGGCGGCTATGGGAATATTGCCGGACTGGGTATGGGTCGGATGAAAAAATATAACAACCTTTTCGGTTTTGGCAGTCCGACCGGCATCGATCTGCCTGGCGAGTCAAGCGGATTCATTCCGGACGAACAATGGAAACTGGATAAATTGAAAGAAAAATGGTATATCGGGAATTCATATCACGCTTCAATCGGTCAGGGATACATAACTGCCACGCCTTTGCAATTTGCGAATTATACGGCCTCTTTGGCCAATGGCGGGACGCTGTATTCCCCCAAGATAGTCAGCCAGATCAAAAAAGGCGACGGCCAGTCCGAATATATCAATCCGGACATAATCAGGAAAAATTTCATCGATAGTCCGATTATGCAAGTCATCCGGGAAGGTATGCGCAAGACCGTGACGGACGGGACGGCCCAGCCGCTTAAAGATCTATCTATTGAGGTGGCGGGAAAAACCGGCACGGCGCAATTCGGAAGTGAAGGGAAAACCCATGGCTGGTTCGTTTCGTTCGCTCCGTATGATAATCCGGAAATCGCCATGGCTATCATCGCGGAAGGCGGCGGGGACGGGCACTCGTCCGGAGTGCCGGTCACCAAGGAGGTCTATGAATATTATTTCAACCGCGGCAAGTAGGCGAATTGGCTGAATATGCCCGAAAAAGGCTTGGATTGACAATAATTTTCCAGCTGTTATAATAGTCTTGATATTTTAATTTACTGTCCCCCGAGGACAGTAAATTTTATTAGACAACCCAAGATAATTTTTAAGGACATTGATATGGTAAAATTCGTAACTGAAGAGGGCTTGAAGAAAATTAAAGAAGAATTGGAGCATAGAAAAACGACGGTGCGCCAGGAAATCGCCAATGCGATCAAAGAGGCGAAAGAGCAGGGTGATTTGAGCGAAAACGCCGAGTATAGCGAAGCCAAGAGGCAACAGGCGGAAAACGAGGCGCGCGTGGCCGAGTTGGAATTTATGCTCAAGGAAGTGACTGTGGTGACTCGCGACCAATCCATGGATTCCGTGCAAATGGGATCGAAAGTGATCGTCCATTTCAACGGATCGGATATGGAATTCCAAATCGTCGGTTCCAACGAGGCTAGTCCGGCGGAAATGAAAATTTCCAACGAGTCGCCGTTGGGCAAGGGATTCATCGGCAAGAAAAAAGGTGATGAGGTTGAAATCGATACGCCGGGCGGAAAAGTGAAATATAAGATTCTAGATGTAAAATAATTTAGAAAAATTTTTGATATCAAAAGCCAAGCTTAGGAATAATTTCCAGGCTTGGTTTTGTTTTTTGGTGGGCATTGAAGTTGAGTGGTATGCTATAATTAAATAAAAATGGATAGAGACATTAATATTAAATTTTTATAGATTATGAGTGTATTTGAAAATAATATAGAAAAGATATCTAAATTAACTTGTGGCATTTCTGGTAAATGGGATGGTGCTGATCATTTTAGTAAGAATGAGAAAAACTTTCCATTGAATATTGAGGATAATAGCGGTTCAGGTGGACAACTAAAAAGTCCGGAAGATAGTGTTGGGGGGATGCTGGACATCATTGCACATAGAGGGCCGGATGCAAAAACTATCATTTCCAGCAAGGATAGTTCATATGTCGCAGGTCAAAGTCGTTTGGCTATTGTTGGATTGAGAGAAGATGATATGCGTTTTGATAGTATGAAATCAATGGAATTTAGGGATGGAGAAAGGGAGTATATCTTGACTTTTAATGGCGAGATTTATAATTATAGGGAATTGCAGAACGAATTAATAAAAAAAGGTTATGTTTTTGAAACTGAAACGGATACGGAGGTCCTATTGAAATTTTTAGTAGAATATGGAATTATAGGTGTTGAGAGATTAGATGGTCAATTTGCTTTTGCCTTTAGGGATTCAGAAAAGAAGGAAATTTATTTTGCTAGAGATCGCACTGGTAAGAAGCCGCTTTATTATTATTTTGATGGAGAAAAACTTTATTTCGCGTCTGAGCCGAATGCGATTGTTCCGGAAATCGGTTTTGATCCGAATATGGAATCAATTACATCTTTTTTCATTGACGGGGCGACTTTTGCAGCCGGAGAGGAGCCGATAGGTGAGTCTATATATAAAGATATTGCGCAATTAAAGCCGGGGGAAATTATCAAATTTGATGAGACCAATAGGCGCTTGGAGAAAAATATATACGCCGTCCTGCCTATAAAAGATATCGTCGAAAAAAAAGAAACGCGGGAGTATATACAGGATTTAAGAATTAATTTGGAAATTGCTATTAGGAAAAGGGTTGCTCCAGAGGTTCAGATGGGCGCAGCGTTAAGCGGTGGTTTGGATTCTAGTATCGTGACATTGATTACGGCTGATGAATTGAAAAAGTATGACAAGAAATTAATAGCAGCATCTATTTTTTATACAGCCCAAGCAAAAAACGAGGACTATAAGCATGCTAAGATCGTGGCGGATACATGTGAGAACGTGGAACTTTTCGCAACTGAAATATCGCCAGAAAATTTCCTGGATAATTTGGAGGAAATGGTAAAGGCTTTGGGGATTCAGGATAGTATTAGACAGTTGGCCATGTATGCTAACTATAAAAAATTAAAAGAAAATGGCGTTAAGGTTGCAGTTATAGGCGAAGGAGCGGATGAATTCAATTGGGGCTATTGGCATAAGTTTCCTGGCCTAAGGGAAGACAGGGAAGAATGTTCGACAGCTGAAGGCTTGAAGGAATTAATTTTAGGAAGAAAAGAATATGTTGAAAAATTGGTTTCAGATAAAATAATAAGTACGATTGATTTTGAAAAAGGCATAAATTATTTAGTAGATATTTATAATAGCTTTGAAACAAATGATTCCACCAGGAGGATGATGGGAGTTTATGCATTAGCATTTATGGGTTTTCTTAATAAAGCTAACGATCGCTTATCAATGGCTAATTCTATCGAAGCCAGAGCGCCATATCAAGATAATAAGGTTGTTGAGACATGCTTGAATATTCCTCGGGAAGAGCAAATAACCGAGAATACTGAAAAATACATATTAAGAGAGGCATTTAAGAATGTTCTTCCTGAAAGTATATATAAGAGGCCTAAAGAACCATTACCAGCCGCAGCTCATATGGCTTATCATGAAAAAATAGCGGAAGAATTTAAGAGAAGATTAGAGGGTGTTGATGGGAGTTTTTGGGATTATTTCAATAAAGAAACCTGGTTCAATATTTTAAAAAGTTATGAAACAAGGATAGTTGATTTAAAAAATGAATTTCTGGATTCTGAGGAGGCCGGATCAAAATTGATGGTTTGGAGAAAGGCCAGTTCAAAAATCGATATAATCGGCCATGAAGAAGATGGTAAATATATAGCAGGTAAAAATATTTTAACTAATGATGTTTTTAAATTACTTACTACGATTATTTGGTATAGTCAGAATTTAAAATATTCTAAATAAAAATATGAAAAAAAGCGAATTAAAAATCAATTACAAAAACACTGCATTGTTGATTATTGATATGCAAAATGATTTTATTGAAAAGGATGCAATTATCGAAGTTCCTGGAATAAGGAAGAATTTATTAAAGTATGCGAGATTTATTGATGAATGTAGGAATAAGGGAATTTCGATAATATATACTAAACATATATTCAGTCCGAGAAATAATCCGATTGAGGCCAGATTGTTTCCTGAGCTTTCTAAAAATGGCTTAAGAAAAAATACCCATGGAAGCGATATCGTAACGGAGTTGTATCCGAAAGGAAATGATGTGATAATTGAAAAAAATAGATATGACGCTTTTTATGGAACTAATCTAGATAATGTTTTGAAGGATAAAAAAATAAAGAATATTATAATTTCCGGAACTATGACGAACATATGCTGTGACTCAACTATGCGTTCGGCTATGTATAGGGATTATAACATTTTGTTTTTATCTGACTTGAATTATGCATTTGATAAAAAAGTACACGATAGCACTCTTAAAACCGTGGAAACTAATTTTGGGCTGGTCGTGTCGTCGAAACAATTTAGTTTCTGATAGTAAATGGGTCAATATATGCCTATAAGTTACATTATCGTTAAATATTTGATTTTATGGGCTTTTTACGATAGAATTTAATTTATATGGCGCTAAATACTAATTTGAAACACTACGATGAGGGAAGATATCTTGCAGACAAAATTGGATAAATTGGATAATATCCGCGCGTTCGGCATGGAGGCCTATCCGGAAAAAACCCGGCGGGATATGGACAACAAGGAGGCTTTGGATAGATTTGATGAATTAGGCGGAAAAGAAATCACCATGGTGGGGCGGGTACGGTCATTCCGGCCGATGGGCGGTTCGACTTTCGCGCACATCGAGGATGGGTCCGGAAAAATCCAATTGTTTTTGAACAAGAACAACATCGATGAAGCGAAATATAAATTATTCGCCAAAAATGTCGAGCTGGGGGATTTCGTGCAGGTGACCGGCAAGCTTTTCAAGACCAAACAGGAGGAAAAGACCTTGGAGGTCCACGACTGGACGATGTTGTCGAAAAATATGCGGCCGATACCGACCGAGCATTTCGGTATCAAGGATGAAGAGGAAAAACTGCGCAGGCGGTATTTGGATTTACTGGCCAATCCGGAAACGCGCGAACTTTTCCGTAAGAAAAATAAATTTTGGCAGACCGTGCGTCAAAGCTTGGCGCAGGAAGATTTTTTGGAGGTGCAGACTCCCGTGTTGGAGCATATTCCGGGAGGAGCCGACGCGGAGCCGTTTTTGACCCATCATAACGCCCTTGACCAAGATTTTTATCTGCGTATCTCGCTCGAACTTCCCCTTAAAAGACTTTTGGTCGGAGGTTACGAAAAAGTTTTTGAAATCGGGAGATGTTTCCGCAATGAAGGGATGGATAGGGAGCATCTGCAAGAATTCGATAATACGGAATTTTATGCCGGCTATTGGGATTTGGAAAAAGGGATGAAATTCGTCGAATCTTTGTATAAAAAAATAGTATTTGAAACGACAGGCGGCTATGAAACGGAATATGAAGGGGACAAGATAAATTGGAATATCGATTTCCCCCATATTGATTATTTTACGGAATTTAAAAAAATTACGGGTTTTGATTTGTCGGAAGATATTCCGGTTGAAGATCTGAAAAAGAAGGCGGATGAGCTGGGCGTGAAATATGAAGCGAATTACGGCAAGGGCAGGATGATCGATACGATTTATAAAAAAACGATCCGACAGAAATTGATCCAACCTTGTTTTTTGGTGGGCCATCCGATCGATGTTTCGCCTTTGGCGAAAGCCGATCCAAGCAATCCGCGTAAGACTTTGCGGATGCAGCCGATCGCCGGAAGGTCGGAATTGGGCAATGGCTTCGCCGAATTGAATGATCCGATCGACCAGAAAAGCAGGTTTGAACAGCAGATGAAGATGCGCGAGGCGGGGGACGCGGAAGCCCAGATGATGGACGAAGATTTCATTGAAGCCTTGGAATACGGCATGCCTCCGGCTTTCGGGTTTGGGATGGGCGAGCGATTTTTCTCTTTCATAATGGACAGGTCTATCCGCGAAACGGTCATTTTCGCCGCGGTAAAAAAGAAATAATTTTTAGGGGCGCTAAGGAGGACAAAAACCAGGGTCGGAAAAAATCAATGGAAAAAATATTCGATTTTTTGCATAAAATTGAAAAATTAAAATCCACCCTACGGTTCAGCGGCAGGGCTATCAAGGGCCGGCCGGAATCCAGCGCGGAACATTCTTGGCGGTTGACGCTGATGGTTTTTGTTTTCGCGGAAGAATTGAAGTTAGATTTGGATGTCAATCACGCTGTCAGGATGGCGATCGTGCATGATTTGGCCGAGGCGATAACCGGGGATATCGACGCGCTGGACATTTATGACGGAAAAGTATCCAAAGAAGAAAAAGAAAAAATGGAAATTGCGGCTATGGATGAATTGAGGGATACTTTGCCTGATGGACTGGGTTCGGATATCTATGGTTTGTGGCAAGAATATGTAGAGGGGGAGACCAGGGAGGCGCGATTTGTGAAAGCTTTGGACAAGATAGAAACTTTGACGCAAGTCTATGAGGCCGGACACGAATTTTATATCAGGCCGGATTTCATCCCGAATTATGCCGACCAGGCGGTGAAAAAATTTCCCGAATTGATCGAATCTTTGATGATAGTCAAAAGAAAATTAAAAACGGAATATGCCAAGGGCGGATTGGAATGGAAAGATGGCTATGATGAAATAATACAAACCGTATATTCCCATACGACCATATAAGGAAGGATTGAAAAAGTAGGAATAATTTTATGGAACAGAGATATGTCGTTTGCGGCATAGCCCAAAGGGGCGATGAGATAATTCTTGGAAAAAAGGCCAAAGGCGTTGCGCCATATCCGGATGTTTGGCATACTCCGGGCGGAGGTGCGGATGATTTTGAATTAGCCCGGGAATTGTATGCGAAAGGAGATTTTGAAAATATTTATTTTCAAAACGAATTGAAGCGGGAAATGAAGGAGGAATTGGGAATTGAGATTGCGAATATACGCAGTATCGTTCCGGAATACCGATCTGAACCGAGACAAGGCGAGGCTGTCGGCAAGCAAGGAGAATTGATCCATTATTACTTTTTGGAATATCTATGTGATTACGCGGGCGGAGGGCTTCGGCCAGGTGATGATTTGGCGGAAGCTAAATGGGTCAAGAAGAATGAATTGAAAAACGTCTCACTTACTCCGCCAAGCCAGGAAATGTATCAAGAATTAGGTTGGATTTAAAAAGCATGGATAATAGTTTGGGGTAAATAAAAAAATGAAAATTTTAATCGGGACCAATAATCAGGATAAATTGGCCCAGTATCGGCGGGTTTTCCAAGAAGTGAATTTTGATGCGGAAATCTTGTCTTTGGCGGATTTGCAGATTGATTTTGATGTAGAGGAAGATGGAGACAATCTTTTGCACAATGCTCAGAAGAAGGCCCGGGAATATGCGGAAATATCAGGTTTGTTGACGATGGCGGATGATACCGGACTTTTTGTTGATGCGCTGGACGGCGAGCCGGGCATCCATGCCAAGCGTTGGCACGCCGGAACTGAGTATGAGCGATGCTTGAAATTATTAGACAGGATGAAAGATGTTCCGAAAGATCAGCGTAGTGCTAGATATATCGGCGTGGTGGCCACATATGATCCGCGGAATAAGGAAATTTGGTTCCATGAAACTAAAGCCGAGGGTTTTATCGTTGGTAGCGCAGATGAGATGAAGGGTGATAACGGTTTCGGTTATGACCCGATATTGCATGTGACAAGCTTTGGAAAAAATTACGCGGAGCTTAGCAATAGCGAGATAGATGTGATAAGCCATCGGACGAACGGCATAAGAGAATTTATAAAGAAATATTTAAATAAATGAGAAAAATTATTTTAGCCTCTAAATCGCCAAGAAGAAAGTTTTTGCTGGAGCAAATCGGGCTTGGGTTTGATATCCGTGAAAGCGAATATGAAGAAGACATGACGGTCATGAGCGACCCGCATGAGCTGGTCAAATTTTTGGCACTTAGCAAAGCCCAGGATGTGGCCAGGCACTATGAGGACGCTATCATTATCGGAGCGGATACTTTTGTTATTTTTAATGATAAATTTATCGGAAAACCGAAAGATGAGCAAGATGCTAGAAGAATATTGCAAAGCTTTTCTGGCAAGGAACATGAGGTTGCTACGGGCTTTGCTATTATTGATACGAAAAATAATATTACAATAAATGATGTCGGAACGGCCTTGGTAAGATTCAGGGAATTATCTGAAGAGGAAATCGATAATTATATCGCTACCGGAGAACCTATGACGAGGGCTGGCGCGTATGGCTTGATGGAGAGGGCGGCGGTTTTGATTGAAAGCATCAATGGTGATTTTTATTCGGTCATCGGATTGCCGCTTAATAAGGTTTATGTGAATCTATTGAAAATGGGAGTGGATGCGCTTAAATTTTAAATAAAAAAACCAGTGGATTTCATAATCGCCAAATTTTTCAATCAGTTGGGGCGGGGGACGGTCGTCGATGCGCTTTCGATCATCGTCAGCTACAACGGTTTGTTCATCGCCCTGTTTTTGCTAGTCGGGTCGGTCGGTTTGTTTAAGGATAAGATTGATTTTAAAAAATTCATTTTGGCTTTGTTCATCGCTGTGGCTTTGCACTATTCCATCAGCGAAGGTTTTTTGAAAACTGTCGTGCCGCAATATTTCGGCTTGCGAGAGCGTCCGTATATCGCCCATTCTCAGGAAATTTTTCCGCTGGGAACGCGCAGTGTCAGCACTTCCTTTCCGTCCAACCATATGTCCAGTGTGGCGGCGACTTTGGGGGTGCTGGCCTATTTTTGCCGGAGATATTGGAAAGCCGTGGCCGTGTTTGCTGTTCTGACGGGGCTTTCCCGGATGCACAACGGGATGCACTATCCGTCGGATGTCCTGGGCGGGTTGTTTCTCGGCTTGGGCTATTCCCAATTTGCAGTTTATCTGGTTAACCGATATATTAAAGACAGGGAATAAAATTAGCGTACAAGCTTATGGATATCCAAACTGAACTGCTCGACGTCGTAAATGGAAATGATGAAGTTATCGGACAGGATCTGAAGAGTAACAAAATCGCAAAAGGTTTTATTTCGAGAGTCGCGGCGGTTTTTTTGGCCGATTCGGAGGGAAAATTCATCATCACGAAAAGGTCTGAGCAAAAAATGATCGATCCGGGACTCTATGACTTGGCGGCGGTCGGCAGCGTGGTGGCCGGAGAAAATTATGAAGCAGGAGCGCGGCGTGAATTGCATGAAGAATTATCGATCGTTTGCGAACTGGAATCGTTGGACAAATTTTATCAGGAGATAGACCATGAGAAAGGCAAGCTTAAATTTTTCTGCGCGGTTTTCCTGGGGCGGACCGACCAACTTCCCAAGCTTAATGATGAAGTGGCTGGATTCGTGAAAATGAGCCTGGATGAAATTAAAAAAGAGATAGGCTTGCATCCGGAAAAATTTTGTCCGGGTTTCCTTAATGATTTCCGGCAAGTTGAGGAAAAGTTAGTCTTAAAAATATTAAGATAAAAATTATGGGCATCAAAGTGGAATTCAATCCGGACTTGGCGTTGCGTGACATCGCGGAGTTCAAAAAAGGCAAAAGGAAAATTGAGGAGTGCGTTCCGGAAAAACTGAAGGCCGGGAAGATTCATAATTTTCTCAAAAAAGAACAGCGCGTCTACTGGTTTTATGGCGCAGTGTCTTTGATTAAGACCACGACCAAGGGCGGTTCTTTTTCCCAGCCGGTGGCGGACGTGGAATTCGTCGAGGTCACGCATTTCATGCAGGATGGCGAAGTGTGGACGAAAGGCAAATATAGAGTACTGGAAGTTTTCGCGGAGGAAAAAATAAAATTCGTGAAAGGTTGCCAGATGGCAAGGAAAAAATAAAATTATGCCAGGCAACTTCCGTGCGATCACATAAGGAAGAATGGCAAGGCGGGGATAGTTCTCCATAACATATTAAACTAAAAATTGTATGTGGGATATGGTCGCCCAAGCAGGAATATTTACATTCGGAGTGTTGGGAATCATCTTAGTCGCAAGAAAAAATAAATGGGGATTTGTTTTCGGACTTCTATCCCAGCCTTTTTGGTTCATCACTTCAATCCAAAATGGGCAGTGGGGCATAGTCGCGGTAAGCCTAATTTATACCTTCAGTTGGGCGTATGGAGTGTATAATTGGTTTTGGAAAAATGAGCAAAAGAAAGAGGTGATTAGCTAGGAAATAACCATATGAAAAATACTTCAAAAAAAGAGTTGCTTGCTAAAATCGAAACGGAAGCCCGGAAATATTTCGTGGGCGCCAGCGGCTGTCATGATTGGACGCATATCGAGCGGGTGCGCGCGCTGGCTGTGCGCATCGGGAAAAAAGAGAAAGCCGATCTGTTCGTCGTGGAGGCGGCCGCACTCCTGCACGATATCGGCAGGAAGGCGGAAATGGAAAGCGGCGGCTTGTTTTGCCATGCTGAAAAAGGCGCCGAGATTGCCGGGATTATTTTGAAAAAACTCGGACTGGGGGAAGGTGAAATGGCGAATATCGTACATTGCGTCGGTTCGCACCGTTATCGCAAATCGAATGCGCCGGAAACTATCGAAGCCAAAGTCCTGTTTGACGCGGATAAGCTGGATTCGATCGGGGCGGTGGGTATAGCGCGGATTTTTCTGTTCGCGGGCAATGCCGGTGCGCGGACGCTCTATACCGGCAACGAAAAGAAATTGGCTCGCGACGGGAAGGATTATTCATATACGAAAGAAGATTCAGCCCTGCTGGAATATTATAAAAAACTTAGATTTATTTATAAAAAAATATTGACCAAAGAAGGAAAAATTATCGCTAGGGAGCGGCAGGAATTTATGGATGATTTTTTCGCGCGTTTTGGCAAGGAAATCAAAAGCCTGGTTTAAAAAAACGAAAAAAATTATGGAATTGGATATCGTAAAATTTTTCAACAGGCTGTGGCGGGGAACGGCGGTCGATCGGGTGACGGGCTTCGTGAACCGGAGGCTGTATCTGGCTGTTTTTTGGACGGCTTTGACGATCGGCATATTTTTTTGGGCTGGAAATGGGAGAGTTATCGCGATAACTATGGGAGTGGCGGCCGGTTTGCATTTCGCGATCACTGAGGGGGTATTCAAATACTTATTGGATAGGCACTTGAACAAGGTCAGGCCCTACATCGCCCATCCGGACAAGATTTTTCCGATCGGTCGGATGTTCAGTGATTCATCTTTTCCTTCAAGCCATATGTCAGCCAATCTGGCGCCGTTGGCAGTCTTATGGTATTTTTATCCGGCTATTTGGCCGGTGGCGGTCGCCTGGGTCTTGATTACGGCTTACACCAGATTGCATAGCGGCATGCATTACCCGAGCGATATAGCGGCTGGAGCGGTTTTGGGAATGGCTTACGGCATATCCGCGGTTTATCTGGTAAATTATTTTTTCAACTGTTATGTATTATCTTGATCTCATCGGGACGTTGGCTTTTGCCATCGCAGGAGCTTTCAAGGCCAAAAGCCGTGGCTTGAACATCTTTGGCGTGGTTTTTCTGGGCATTATCACCGCGGTAGGCGGAGGGACTTTCCGGGATTTGATAATCGGCCGGGCTCCGCTTTTCTATCTGGAGGATTCGAATTATCTCTTGGTCGCCATCGCAGGCGGAATCCTGACCTTCACCATCCCGCACATCTTTAAGAAAGGCTATTCCTGGTTTCGTTTCCTTGATTCTATCGGCTTGGCTGCGTTCGTCATCATCGGAGCCTCGGTGACGCATAAGCATCTCTTCGCGGATTATTCCGATTGGAGCGTTATCGCGTTCCTTGCCTCGGTTTTTATGGGGATGGTGACTGGTTTCGGCGGCGGAGTCATCCGCGATGCGATTATGGGCGACACGCCCTATGCTTTCAAGCAGGAATCGACCTATATCACCGCGACATTCATCGGAGCCTTCGCGTTTTATGTCCTGATGTTTTTGGATATCAATCTGGCGGTATTGGTTTCTTTTTTACTGACAATGGTTTGGCGGGAGGTCGTTTCCAAATATGGTTTATGTAGGCGGGTCCTGAAAAACACCTGTGGCTTCAAGCTCGGCTTTGATTTTTTGAAAAAATTGGTATAAACTGGGCGATATAACCAAGTTAAGGATTATTTTATGTTGGATATCAAATTTATCCGGGAAAATAGGGAAGAAATCAAAAAAGTGATTGAAAATAAGTGCGTCGTTTTGGATTTGGACGCGCTATTGGCAGTGGATGAAAAAAGAGTGGCGCTGTTGCAAGAGATGGAAGGTCTGAGTGCCGAGAAAAACAGATTGAATGAAGAGATAAAGTTGGTCGCAGACAAGACGAGTGTGATCGAACGCGGCAAGGAAGTGAAAGAAAAAATGGCAGTGACCGAGCCGGAATATAAAAAAATTAAAAATGAGTTCGAATCTTTGATGGTCAAGGTGCCAAATATCGTTTCTCCTGATACGCCGATCGGAAAAAGTGAAGAGGGGAACGTGGAAATCTATCGCAGTGATAATGTCCCGCAATTCGATTTTGTTCCCAAGGATCATATTCAGTTGGGGAAAGACTTGGATATTTTGGATTTGGAGAGAGGCGCGAAGGTGGGCGGTTATCGGGGCTATTATGTGAAGAATGAAGGCGTATCCTTAATGATGGGATTCATGATGTATGCTATCAACAAGATGATGACCCGTGGGTATTCCCCGATGATCGTACCGACTCTGGTGAAGGAATTTTCACTTTTCGGCAGCGGATATTTCAAGGGTTTGGAATATAACCAGGAAGTCGATGAGATATACAGGGTGGCGACTTCAGACAAAGAACCAACGGGAGAAATAAGCAAGGATAATAAATTTTTAGTCGGGACAGCCGAGCCGTCGCTGTTGGCCTATTATGCGGATGAAGTTTTGCAGGAAAGCCAGCTACCGATGCGTTTGTGCGGCTATTCACAATGCTATCGCAGTGAGATCGGCAGTTATGGCAAGGACACTAAGGGTATGTATCGCGTGCATGAGTTTATGAAAGTCGAGCAGGTCATTCTGGCTCAAGCCGATGTCGAAGAGACGAACAGATTGCAGGAAGAAATGGTGGTGATTTCCAAGGAGATGCATGAAGAACTAGGGTTGCCCTATCGGCAATTGCAGATTTGCACGGGCGACATGGGCTTGGGCAAATATAAGATGTTTGATTTGGAGGCTTGGATGCCCGGACTTAACCGCTATGGCGAAACCGGCTCAGCTTCAAATTTCACCGACTGGCAAGCGCGCAGATTGAACGTGAAATATATGGATAAGAACGGTGAAAGAAAATATGTCTATATGCTGAACAACACCGCCTTGCCGAGTCCGCGCATCTTCATCGCTATCTTGGAAAATCACCAGCAAGCTGACGGCTCCATCAAAATCCCGGAAGTCTTGAAAAAATTTATGCCGGTGGCGATGGATACTATCCAAAAGAAATAGAATTTTCCGAAAAAGACTTTGTACGATATAGGCAGGGTCTTTTTCGTTTGGTATGATTCAATTATGGAAAACAATAACCGCCTTAAGAAATTCATCGCTAACCCCCGGAGGGCTTTGTTCGTGTTGGCCGGTCCTGTCTTGGTCGGTATGGCAGTCCAGACAGCCTATAGCATAGCCGATACCGCGTTTGTCGGCCGACTGGGCGCTCCGGCTATCGCGGCCTTGTCGTTCGCCTCCCCGCTGTTTTTCATCTTGATCGCGATCAACTCCGGCATAAGCACGGGAATGAGTTCCATGGTCGCGCGTTTTCTGGGGGCTGAGGACAAGGCGAAGGCCGAAAACTCCGCCTTGCACGCGGTCGCGATTTCCGTCGCTACTGCCCTGGTGATTTCCGTCTTGGGCTTTTTCATTTTGCGTCCGATGCTGGTCTTGTTCGGAGCGTCGGGGGATGTCTTGGAATTGGCAGCCGGCTATCTGCGGATCATCTTCATCGGGACGTTATTCATGTTTCCCGCCTTCACCATCGACAGTATATTTTCTTCCGAGGGCGATACTCTGTTGTCGATGAAAATCCAGATTTTCAGCCTGGCAGTGAACATCGTTTTGGATCCAATCTTCATCTACGGTTTCCATCTGGGAGTCCGAGGGGCGGCGTTGGCGACGCTTATCGCCACCTTCTCAGCCCTCGCCGTTTCCGTCTACTACCTTAAGAAAAAATCATACATCAAGCTGGACCCGCGCTATTTCCGCTTTTCCTGGGAAATAATCCGGGAAAACTTTTCCATCGGGATCCCGTCGGCTTTTATGATAGTGCTCATTTCGATGTATGTGGTTTTTTTGAACAGGCTGATGGCCCATTTCGGCACCGACTACGTGGCGTCTTTCGGATTGGTTTCACGTTTGGAAAGCGTGGCGATCCTGCTTCCGGTCGGTTTTTCCGTCGCCCTGCTGACCTTGACCGGAATGTTTTATGGCGCCAAGCGCTATGATCTGTTGAAAAACATCGTTTGGTATGCGATCGGGATATCTTCCGCCTTTTCCGCATCGATCGGAATCATTTTTTTTATTTGGCCGGAGATTTTTTTACGCATCTTCACGGCCGATGAAAACCTGCTGGCACTGGGCGGCGGCTATCTGCGGCTGGATGTCCTGACTTTCCCGTTGATGGCGGTTATGATGACGGCCACCCGGGCGTTGCAAGGGGTCGGAACCGGGGTTCCGGGATTCGTAGCCAATCTGGTCAGGATTTTTTTGGTGGCGGTTCCGCTGGCATATCTGTTCGTCTATGTTTTCGGTTTCGGGTATCTGTCCATCGCCTGGGCTATGGTGCTGGGAGGAATAGCCGCGGATACGGTGCTGGTTATTTGGCTTGTAATAAAGCTAACCGGACTAAACGGCAAAAGCACTTGAGTCAAACCGGGATTGTGCTATCATATAGGCAGGTTTTGCCGGACGGACTTGCGTGCGTCCGGTAAAAGTAATTATTAAAACAAATCATCCAGTCGGCGTCGCGAAGCGGCCGTCCGGCCGGATAGAAAACAAAATTATGAAGAAGAGTCTGTTGGTTTCCCTGGTGGCCGCCTCAATGGCGATGTCCGGCGTGGCTTTCGCCCAGGATGAAACCGTAACGCAAAACCCTGATTGGCAAGCGAGGCAGGAAAAAAGGGGAGAGGTCCGGGCGGAGAAAAAAACCGCGATTGAAGACCGGAAAGAGGAAAGACAGCAAAAAAGGGAAGAAACTCGCGAACAACGATGCGCCCGCATCCAGGAGCGGATCACCGAACGGGCTTCCAATTTCGAAGACCGGAAAGAAAAACATTTTTCGGTGTACTCGAATATGACCGACAGGATTTCAAAATTCATCGAAAAATTATCCGACCAGGGGTATGACGTTTCAAAGATAAAGGCGGATCTGGCGGTGTTGGAAGAAAAAATCCAAAAATTCTCCACTGATTATGCCGCGCAAGCCGCGAAGGTGGGTGAGACGAAAAATCTGGTTTGCGGCAATTCCGACGGCGAATTCAAAAACGGCCTGGTCCAATCCAGGACGATGCTGAAAGCCGTGCATGATGACGCGGCGGATATCCGGAAATATATGCTGACAACCGTGCGGCCTGACATCCAAGCTTTGCGCCAGCAGAAAGTCGAAGTGAAGAATACCGTGACTACGACGACGACTGAAGGTTCGACGACTGAATAACAATTCATTTAAAATAAAAATATGAAAAAAACATTATTAGTTTCCACTTTGGCGCTGGCGGTCGTGTTTTTGGCAGGTTGCGGCCAGCCGGAAACCGATACGAAGAACCAAGCTGGCAAAACTCCGGTTTCCGTTTCGGATCAAAAGACAAAAACGCCTGACGAAAAGTCTGCGGCGGACGGTTCCCAAACCGGTTTGCCGGAAAGCGTCAGTACGCAACCGGGCGTAACGGCGGATGAGGAGATAAAAAATATCGACAAAGATCTGCAGGCCATCGATGACAGCGTCCTAGAAGAAGGATTGTCAGATGCCGACTTGGGATTATAAATTCAAAAAATGGAAAAATAATAGGGCGCAGGAGAAAATCTCTCTTGCGCCCTATGCTTTATCGTGCCGCTGGTTGTTACGTCGGCGGGTTTAACACCTTGACGATCAAGGTGTTGCCGGCACTCTGGACTTTTTTTACCCGCTCGTAACCGTTCTTGCCCCAGCCGACAAAAAAATCCAAATGATGGCCTTTGATGCCGCCGCCTGTGTCTTCGGCGACGAAAACTTTTTCCCGGCCGTCCAGCGGATCGACCAGAAGAAATCGCGTTCCGCGCGGAAAAACTTCCGGGTCGGTGGCGACGATGCCCAGGCGCGGTTTCGTGCCGTAGGCTGTCAGTTTGCCCTTGCCGTTCATTTGAACCTCTTTTTTGAAATTCCCGTTGAAGAATTTTTTTTGGTTCTTTTCCGGCCCATAGTAGGCTGTGAACTTGATTTCGACGATCTGGGTTTCTTCGCCAGGGTGACTGGGAAACGCCAGTGGTTTATTTTTGGAATGACTGGGAATAAACCGGATGTTGCGCGAAGATTCGGTAGTGACTGGCTCAGTGGTATTTCTGGCAGCAATTTTTGCATAAATTTCCCGAGGGAAATTTCCGTAAAAATTACCTATAGAACTATCATACTGATATTGAGTTAGCCACCACATCGTTAGCAACAAGAAGATGGTTTTCGGATTGATTTCTTGCCTCATTTTTTCTCCTCCTGTGATTGGTCTCGCTTGTCTCTCCGTTTGAAAAATCGGGCGATGTTATCGCCGCGCGTCCTTCAAACCGGACTTTGTTTTCTACTGACTCTTCATTTGGTTTTCAAACAACCTTCCCTACCCTCTATATGAACGATACATATATATCGACTTTTTGTCAAATAGACGGGTCTTATTGCGTACTACAGCTTGACTGCCGATTAACTTTCCTTTATACTGAAAAAGCTGTCCAATAAAAGTTATCAACAGGGCGGAACGGAGGGGGGTTGACAAGTTTTTTAGGGCTTGCTAAACTACACAAGTACTGCAAAGGAAATCTTTTTTTGAGATAAGAATTTAACAATAAAACCGCAAAACGAATAATAGCTAAAAACCTATAAATTCGGGTGAAAGAAGATACAGCAATGGAAGTATCGCAAGGATATTTTTACCGCTGTGTTTTTTGTTCCTGCCATTCGGCGGTCGAAAAATAGCTACCTTGACAAGTGAATATACATGTATATGTTCAGAAATTGCCTGGGATGGATTAGTAGCCATTCCGGTGTGATTAATAAATCGCAATTTTTTGTGATTAGTCCTTTCTTATCACCTTCGGGTGGTTTGATAAGAGCTACAACTTTTAAAGTCGCAAGATTTTAAAAACAAATTCCTGGATTCATTAGATACCAGGTAGTTGCAAATCTCTTCGGAGGTTTGGAACTTTATTATGAGAGTTTGATCCTAGCTCAGGATGAACGCTGGCGGCGTGGATAAGGCATGCAAGTCGAGAGGGTTAGACCCTCGGCAAACGGGTTAGTAATACATAGGAATCTGCCCTGAAGTCGTGAATAACTCGGAGAAATCCGTGATAATACACGATAGTCTCTACGGAGTAAAGATTTATCGCTTCAGGAGGAGCCTATGTCCTATCAGCTTGTTGGTAGTGTAATGGACTACCAAGGCTATGACGGGTAGGGGGTGTGAGAGCACGACCCCCAACATTGGGACTGAGACACTGCCCAAACTCCTACGGGAGGCTGCAGTCGAGAATATTCGTCAATGCCCGAAAGGGTGAACGAGCGACGCCGCGTGCGGGATGAAGGCCTTCGGGTCGTAAACCGCTTTTCTTAGGGAAGAATGTAATGACGGTACCTAAGGAATAAGAGGCTACTAACTCTGTGCCAGCAGTAGCGGTAATACAGAGGCCTCAAGCGTTATCCGGATTTATTGGGCGTAAAGAGCATGTAGGCGGATATGTTAGTCGGATGTCAAATCTCAGGGCTCAACCCTGAAACTGCATTCGAAACGGCATATCTAGAGACAGTCAGAGATCAATGGAACGTATGGTGTAGCAGTGAAATGCGTTGATATCATACGGAACACCAAAGGCGAAGGCATTTGGTTAGGGCTGTTCTGACGCTGAGATGCGAAAGCGTGGGTAGCGAATGGGATTAGATACCCCAGTAGTCCACGCCGTAAACGATGCATACTAGGTATTAAGAGAATCGACCCTCTTAGTGTCGTAGCTAACGCGTTAAGTATGCCGCCTGGGAAGTACGGTCGCAAGACTAAAACTCAAAGGAATAGACGGGGATCCGCACAAGTGGTGGAGCATGTGGTTTAATTCGACGGTAAGCGGGACACCTCACCATGGTTTGAAACTATACTGCATTATACAGAAATGTATAAGCCTTCGAGGGTGTATAGCAGGCGCTGCACGGTTGTCGTCAGCTCGTGTCGTAAGATGTTCTGTTAAGTCAGGAAACGAGCGCAACCCCTATCGTGTGTTATATTGTCACACGAGACTGCCCGGAACTTTGCGCATTAGCGCAAAGTAAATTCAAAATATAAAATTACAAATCCTAAATAAATTCAAAATTATAAATTTCAAAATTTAAAACGAAAGTTTTGGACATTGAAATTTTGATCATTGGATATTGTTTGGAATTTGATATTTGTAATTTGTGATTTACTTTGTTCGTTAGTGAATAAAGTTCCGGGAGGAAGGTGGGGATGACGTCAAATCAGCGTGGCCCTTTGACACCATGGGCAACACACGTGCTACAATGGCCAATACAAAGGGTTGCCAAGTCGTAAGACGGAGCTAATCCCAAAAAGTTGGTCTCAGTTCGGATTGGAGTCTGCAACTCGACTCCATGAAGCCGGAATCACTAGTAATCGTAGATCAGAACGCTACGGTGAATACGTTCTCGGATCTTGTACTCACCGCCCGTCACACCAAGAGAGTCGGTAATACCCAAAGACCCTGTTTCAAAGCAGGGGCCACGGTGGGATCGATAATAAGGGTGAAGTCGTAACAAGGCATCCGTAGCGGAAGCTGTGGATGGATCACCTCCTTTCTAGGGAGTAGTGGTGAAC
>JAUXSI010000027.1 GCA_030679985.1 Candidatus Moraniibacteriota bacterium
TTTAAAAATTCAAAACCCAAAATAACAAATCCCAGATAAATTACAATTACCGAAATCCAAAATATAAAAACAGTTTTGAATTTTGAAATTTATAATTTATTTGAATTTTTAAATTTGGAATTTGTGATTTAATATGATGGATCAAGAAAAATTAAAATCGGCCATCGAGAGTATCCTGTTTGTCAGCGGTGAACCGGTAAGCATGGCTAAAATCGCCAAAGTGACCGGAGCTTCGCTTGAGGATATCGGGCGGTCCGTCGCGATTTTGCAGGAGGAATATTCCGCGGCAAAAAGAGGAATGATTATCATCAGGAAAGAGAATGAATTCCAGATGGCGACCAGCCCGGAGAACGCGTCCATCGCGGACCAGTTGGTGAAAAGCGAAATCCAGGAAAATTTGAGCAAGGCCGGTCTGGAAGTGCTGGCGATAATCGCCTACCGCGGGCCGATTACGAGAATCGAAGTCGAAGCGATCCGGGGAGTCAATTGCAGTTTTACCGTCCGTTCCCTGCTGATGCGCGGGCTTTTGGAGCGGATTGAGAATCCCAAGGATAATCGTGGGTATTTATACAAGATTTCCTTCGATTTTCTGAAGAAATTAGGGATCGACAGTATCGAAAAATTGCCGGACTATGAAACATTGTCCAAGGATGATAGAATTGACAGTATAATAGCATAAGTCGATAAGGAGTTTCCTATGATGAACCTGATTGCCACATTTTTAATAATGCCTTTCGCCCCATTGTGGTTTTACGGGGATATGGCGGGCGGTATGCGGGGCGTGGAGGTGTCGATGCCTAGCGTTTCTTGCCAAGCGGAAGCGGATGTTTGCGGTTTGCCGGCGGCGGGCGAAGAGAGTGTTTTTGACGCCTTTGAGGCAAAGGAAACCGAAAAGCACAGTATCTTCCCGGTGGATCCGGTAATGGCCTCCGGGCTTGTACCGACACGCAAGCAAGGCGTGCCGGATCTCAAAATTTGGGCCGGCTCGTCCGTGGCTATCGATGCTGATAGCGGCACGATCATCCATTATGACAACGGACGCAAACGGACCCAGATCGCCTCACTGACAAAGATGATGACGGCGATTTTGGCTATGGAAAAGATAGAAAATTTGGACGAAGAGGTTCTTATCACCAAAGAAGCCTTGCGAGTGGACGGGACTGTCGTGGGTTGCCCGACCAGCGTTTTTTGCAACGGTAACCAGATGTTTACCGGAGAAAAAGTCCGCGCCAAAGATCTTATGAAAGTGATGTTGATGAACAGTGCGAATGATTCAGCCACGGCGCTCGGCATACATATTGCCGGATCGGAAGATAAATTCGTGGATATGATGAATAAAAAAGCCAAGGATATGGGGCTCAAGGACACGCATTTCTGCACCCCTTCGGGCTTGGAGATCGATGGCCAGGAGGACCAATGCTATTCGACGGCCTATGACATTGCCCGCATTGCCGCATATTCCCTGAAATACGAAACCATCTGGGATATTATGATGATTCCCGACGGAAGATTCTATTCTGCGGACGGGAAATATATGCACGAACTCAAAAATACCGATATGCTCTTGGCGACGATGCCGAACTGCATCGGCGGCAAGACCGGTTTCACGCCGCTGGCGGGAAAATCGCTGATGCTGGGCGCCGAAGATCCGGCCGGCAAGCATCGGATAATCGCGGTCCTCTTGAATGACGAGCAACGCTGGGAAGATATGAAGGTGCTGGTGGACTGGGTTTTTAATAATCACACTTGGCAATAATATGGGTTTGGCGCAGATACAAAACATCCCGCTGGTCGTGAATGTCATTAAAGTTTTTTCGACGGGCTTCATCGCCTTCGGGCTGGCTTTCCTGTTTACGCCGCTTCTGACCAATTTTTTGTACAAAAAACGGATCGGCATAAAAATCAAACAGAATTCCGTCGATGGGGAAAAACTTACCTATGTCAACCAGTTGCATAAAGACAAGAGTGGAACCCCGACGATGGGCGGGATCCTGGTTTGGGCGACCGTGCTGGTCCTGATTTTCGCTTCGCACTATATTTTCCCCTTGCTGGCTGAGCTGTTCAATATCAATTTCATAGCGCGGATGGATTTTTTGAGCCGTTCGCAGACCTGGCTGTTGCTTTTTGCCTTGGTTTCCGCCGGCATTTTAGGCTTGTTTGACGATTGGATGAGCGTGCGGGGCATCGGCAAGAACAAAGGCGGCGGTATGCGTTTCGCGATGCGTTTCGGCTGGCTGATTTTGATCGCGATGGCCGGGGCCTGGTGGTTTTATTATAAATTGGAGATAGACAGCATCCATATTCCGGCGATGGGCAATTTCGAAATCGGACTGTGGTATATCCCGCTTTTCATCTTCGTCATCCTGTTCACCGCCATCTCGTCGAATGAAACCGACGGATTGGACGGATTGAACGGCGGCATATTGTTGATCGCTTTCAGCTCTTTCGCGCTCATTTCCTTTTTCCATAACAAAATGGATATCGCGGCTTTCTGCGCGGCCATCGCCGGGGCGCTGCTGGCTTTTCTGTGGTTCAATATCTATCCCGCCCGGTTTTTTATGGGCGATACCGGCGCAGTGGCTTTGGGCACGACTTTGGGCGTGGTGGCGATGCTCACCAATTCCGTCATCGCTCTGTTCATTATCGTCTTTATTTATGTCATCGAATCTGGTTCGGTCTGTATCCAGCTGACCTCCAAAAAACTGTTCAAGCGCAAAGTCTTTTTGGCGGCGCCGATCCACCATCATTTCGAAGCCAAGGGCTGGCCGGAAACCAAAGTGACGATGCGCGCTTGGATCTTCACTTTGGTGACGGCGATGATCGGGGTGATCGTGGCGGTGCTGGGGATGGGGCGGGGTAATTTTTAATCTTTTCATTTTTTATTATGGATATCAGAAGAATCCAAGATACGGACTTGGAAAACAAAAAAGTTTTGCTCAGGGTGGATTTCAACGTGGCGGTGGAAAACGGCAAGGTCAAGGAATCTTTCAAAATCGCGGCGGCCAAAGAAACATTGGACTATCTATTAAACAAAAATTGCAAAGTGGCGATGATTTCCCATTTGGGGCGGCCGGACGGCCAGGTTGATCCGGAATTTTCACTGGGACAAATCGTCAGCGACGCACAGGAAATTTTGGCGACCCATCTGGAATTTGTGCCGGATTGCGTGGGTGGGAAAGTGGCCGAGGCCGTGGAGAATATGCAGGGTGGCGCTTTGCTCTTGGAAAACGTACGTTTTTACGCGGGCGATGAAGCCAATGATGCTGAATTTGCGAAACAGCTGGCGGAAAATTTCGATGTGTTCGTGCAGGACGCTTTCAGTGTCAGCCATCGCGACCAGGCTTCGGTGACGGGCGTGGCCAAAGTCTTGCCAAGCTGCGCCGGATTCAGATTGCTGGAAGAAATCCATGAGATGACCATCATCAAGGATCATCCAATCCACCCGGCCGTGGCTATCATCGGCGGAGCGAAAATTGAAACTAAATTGCCGGTCATCAAGTTTTTTGAAGAAAAGTATGATCATATTTTGGTCGGCGGCAAAATCGCCAACGAAGCCCTGGACCAAAATATCGAATTTTCCGACAAAGTGGTTTTGCCGATTGATTTCGTGGATGACCGTTTGGATATCGGGCCGGAAACCGTGGCCAAATTCAAAGAGATCATCGCGACGGCCAAAACGATTGCCTGGAACGGTCCGACCGGTAAGTTTGAAGATGAAAAATATGCCCAGAGTTCCAATGAGATCCTGACGGCGGTCATCGCGAGCGGTGCTTTCGTTTTGGTAGGCGGCGGCGAAACCCTGGAAATCTTGGAAAAAAACAATGCAATGCATGAAATTTCCTTTGTTTCAACTGGCGGCGGAGCGATGCTGGACTATCTGGCTGGCAACCGGATGCCGGGCATCGAAGCCTTGAAAGATTAGCTGAATCGAAGCGGGGGCGATCCCCGCTTTTCTTTTTGCCAAGCGGACATTTTAGGGTGAAATGTATTTAAAAAATCCCATAATTAAGAGATTTTTTGGAGGACGCTATGTTGGGAGTGATAGTGGCTCACCTATGAAATCATAGGAATTTTTGATTAAAGTTGACAGGATATGGGTGATATGCTAAGATTGCAATAGTTGAATAAAAAACTAAACTTAGCATTGTAAATATGGATAAAAAACCACAAAAAAACCTATTGTCTATTGGTGAAGTATCTAAAATATTCGGGATTCACAAGGACACTCTTCGCAATTGGGAAGAAAAAGGAATCATATCTCCGCTTCGAGTCGGTCCTCGCGGGGATAGAAAATATAAACAAGAAGATATAGAAAAAATTTCCAATGACAAAAGCATTGTTAAGGATCTTGGCGCTTCAAAGACAGACGAGGAAGGAAAGATGAATCTGACTCAGCTCAAACAATTTCTTTGGAGGAGTGCGGACATTTTGCGCGGGAAAATTGATAGTTCTGATTATAAAAAGTATATTTTTGGATTGCTTTTCTATAAGCGCATCAGTGATTCATGGGATGAAGAATATAAAAAAGTTCTGGAAGAATACCATGACACCGAAATCGCGCGGGCTGACCACAATCATCGTTTTCAAGTTCCCAAGGGTTGCCGCTGGGAGATTATACAAAAACAAGCCGAAGGCATCGGTCAGAAACTAAATGAGATTTTTGATAAACTAACCAACGCCAATAGTCCAAAATTGGACAAGATTTTTGACGATCTTGATTTTGCCAACAAGGACAAATTTCCTAATGAAACTTTGCAGAAATTGATTAATCATTTTTCTCAGCATAATTTTGGAGACAATTATATCAGCTCAGATCTTCTTGGTGATGCCTATGAATATCTGATTGAACAGTTTGCAGCTGATGCGGGGAAAAAGGGAGGGGAGTTTTATAGTCCACGCGAAACCGAGCGAGTTATTATTCAAATCCTCAAACCTCATGAAAAAGATCATATCTACGACATGACCGTCGGCTCAGGTGGCTTTCTATTGGAGGCCTATCATCATCTCAAAGAGAAAGAAGGAGAAAAGAAAGCCCGCTCGCTATATTTATACGGACAGGAAATAAATCTCGGAACTTATGCCATTGCCAAGATCAATATGTTTTTACATGGTCTGGACAGTGCTGACATCCAACGCGGGGACACTTTAGCTGATCCGAAATTTTTGAATCCGGACGGTTCGCTCAAGACATTCGACATCTGCGTAGCAAATCCTCCCTATTCGATCAAGTCTTGGTCAGATGAAATTTTCAGGGCGAACAAATATGGAAGACTAGATGGCTATGAGATGCCACCAACCAAAAAGGCTGATTACGCTTTCGTGCTCCACATGGTGAAATCAATGAATGAAAATGGGCGCGCTGGAATTTTGCTTCCGCATGGCGTGCTTTTTCGTGGTGGAGCGGAAGGCAGGATTCGGGAGGAATTGATCAAAAACGATTTGATTGAAGCGATCATCGCTCTTCCGGCCAAGCTTTTCTATGGCACCGGCATTCCGGTGGCAATTGTGATTTTCAACAAAAACAAACCGGTTGCGCACAAAAACAAAATTCTCATCATCGATGCGGAGAAGGATTTCGAGGAAGGAAAAAACCAAAATCGTTTGCGTAAGAAAGATATTGAGAAAATCGTTTCCGCATATGAAAACTATCGCGACATTGAAAAATATGCGCGCGTGGTTGATTTGAAAGAAATTGAAGAAAACGAATTCAATCTGAATGTCAGGCGGTATGTGGAAAATGGGGATGAGGAGGAAGTTGTGGATGTGAAAACTGTTTGGCAGGAACTCAAGGAAATTGAAAAAGAAAAAAAGGTGATTGACGGGAAAGTAGAAAAATATTTGAAAGAATTAAAA
This sequence comes from Candidatus Moraniibacteriota bacterium, assembly GCA_030679985.1. Classification (GTDB taxonomy): domain Bacteria; phylum Patescibacteriota; class Minisyncoccia; order Moranbacterales; family UBA2206; genus JAUXSK01. The sequence continues at coordinate 5,854 of JAUXSI010000027.1, forward strand.
TATTAAAAAGTATGGCAAAGGAATTGAACAATAAAATAATTATCTATAGCACCGAAGATGGAAAAACGGAAATAGAGGTAAATTTGGAAAATGAAACGGCTTGGCTTTCGCAAGCTCAAATGGCGGAATTATTCCAAAAAGATGTACGGACAATTTCTGAGCATATTAAGAATATTTATGAGGAGGGTGAGTTGACTGAAGAATCGAGCATTCAAGCCAAATCCGGAAATTCCGGAATTGGCTTGTCTAAGCCAACAAGATATTATAATCTCGATGTTATTATCTCTGTTGGTTATCGGGTAAAATCCTTGCGCGGCACGCAATTCCGCATCTGGGCGACGCAAAAACTTAGGGAATATATGGTAAAAGGGTTTGTGATGGATGACGAGCGATTGGCGGATGGCGGAGTGAAGAAAGGATTTTTCGAAGAATGGTTGGAAAGGGTTAGAAAAATTAGGGCTTCAGAGAGAAATCTCTATGAAAAAGTGAAAGACATTTTTGCGACCAGCGTGGACTATGATCCAAGAACTGATTTCACTAAGGAATTTTACGCGACGATGCAAAACAAATTCCACTATGCAATCACCGGAAGCACGGCGGCAGAATTGGTGGTCAACCGTATTAGCGGGAAAAAAGAAAATCTGGGAATGACAAATTGGAAAGGCGCGACTCCGACCAGAAAGGAAGCGGAAGTAGCGAAAAATTATATGTTGGAAACGGAATTGCGACAATTGTATTTGCTAGTGGAACAATTTTTGTCTTTCGCCGAATTTCAAATTGAGAGGAAAAATATTATGCATATGAAAGACTGGGTGGCGTATCTGCATGAAATGCTCAAAGCCAATAAACTGGAAGTGCTTTCCGGCAAAGGAAAAATTTCGCATGAGAAAATGGAAAAAATTGTGAAAGAAGAATTGAAAAGATTTATTGATCAGAAAAGTTTGAAATAATCCATCGCCAAATTTGGCGAAGGTCAAAAAAGTTTGAAATTATTTAAATGAATTAAAATAGTAATATGTGGCAAAAAATTATTGATTGTAGATTAGTTAAAAAATGGGGGAAAGTTATTGCACTTGTGTTTAGTCCTGGATTTTTGAGTGCGGTTATTATAACTGGCGTCGCTCTCTATCTTTCCGTTTATTACAAAGCCAATATTCCTTTTTCTAATACAATGGCAATTTTCGGCAGCATTTTCGGTGGTATCGCCGGTGCATTTTTCAAGGATGAGTATGATCGAATATCTAATAAAAACATTCTTGAAAAGAAAGGGAGATCAGCTGTCCGCAATATTGAGGGAATTAGATCGCAAATTAGGAACATAGAAGCGTGGATTATTGAGTTTTCAAAGCGTCCACAGAAATTGGAGAACAAGAGAACTCTTGAGGAGGTTAATCGACATATTGCCACGATAGATTTGAATATAGTCGCAGGACTTGCTGATTGGGTTGACATTGTTCCGGAATTAAAACAAAAGGAGGAATTACAGAGAGCTCAAAAAGACACCATACAATCCTATATTGATGAAATATTGAAGAACAAAAAAACACTTTTGCACGCAAGCAAACAAGACGGAGAGGCTATTAAGAAAAAAATTGAAGACCTTGAAAAAGAAGTGCGAGAAATTAAAAATGATTCGGGGCTGGTTCTCGGTAATTTAAGTCCAGATTCCTATGTCTCAAGTGCTTCTATGTTTGGGCAGGGCTCAATTAATAATCATGGATTAAATCCTTTCCGCATTCAGACTGAAGATGCCATTCTTGGCTCAGAGCTGATAGGTGGATATAAGGAAAAAAATGGAAAGAAATAAATCACAAAAAAATATTCCGCAGGGGTGGACACTCAAAAGATTGGGCGATGTTTTGGATTATGAGAGGCCGGATAATTATATAGTTAAAAGCACAAGTTATGCGGACGATAGAAAAATCCCGGTATTGACGGCAAATAAATCTTTCATTCTTGGATATACGGATGAGGATTTTGGAATCTATAGAAATTTGCCATGCGTTATTTTTGATGATTTTACCACTGATAGCAAGTTTGTAGATTTTCCATTTAAAGTTAAATCGTCTGCGATAAAAATTTTGAAAAGTAAGGATGAAAATGTTGATTTGAAATTTGTGCATGAAAGAATGAAGTTGATTAGATTCCCCTTGGGTAATCACAAGCGATATTACATTTCCCAATATCAAGATATCGAAATTTTAATACCAAAATCAAAAACCGAGCAACGAAAGATTGCGGAGATTTTTTGGGCGGTGGATGAGGATATTGCGAAGACGCAGGGGGTGATTGAGGCTACGGAGAAATTGAAGAAAGGATTGATGCAGCAACTTTTCACGCGCGGAATTGGCCACACTAAATTCAAAAAAACAAAACTTGGCGAAATTCCGGAGGAATGGGAAGTTATTAAAATAAAAAATTCTTCAATAGAACTTATTGATGGTGACAGGGGCAGTAACTATCCAAATCAAAAAGATTTTTCTCCAGATGGCCATTGCTTATTTTTAAACACTAAAAATGTTAGCAAAAATGGATTTGTGTTTAAAGAGCTAAGTTTTATTTCTCAGAAAAAAGATAGTGAGCTACGGAAAGGAAAGTTGCAGCGAGGAGATATTATCTTAACCTCTAGAGGCACAGTTGGAAATGTTGCATATTATGACAATGAGATTCCATTTGAAAATGTTCGCATTAATTCCGGGATGCTAATTGTGAGACATGGAAAACAATTTAACCCAGTCTTTCTATATAAATACTTTTCTAGTCCGCAAATGAAAGCCAAATATTTAATCATGGGATCTGGTTCAGCACAGCCCCAGCTTCCAGTTGGAAGTTTTGAATTGACCGAAATTCCTTTATTTTTGATTCCAGAGCAACAGAAAATTGCGGAAATTATAAATGCTATTGATGAAAAAATTTCAATTAATAAAAAGCTAAAAAATAAACTCATACTTCTCAAAAAAGGCCTGATGCAGGATCTTTTGAGTGGGAAGGTACGAATAAATAATTAAAATTCATGGAGTGGTTTTTGAAGAAAGCGCATCTAATAGCGATTAAGCACTTCCATAGATGGTATGGATTTTTTGCTAGCGCATTTATATTATTAATAGCCACTCTTGTTGTTTATGGTCTTATTCCTGATGGAAGAATTAGGTTTTTGTGGTACGCGTATGGAATAATATCTTTGGAAATATTTTTACTCATATGCTGGATTGTGTATGCTTTTTGGATTCCAAAGAATAATCGCAAAAAGCATACAGGCTTGGTTTTGTGCATATACGCAGATTCAGAAGATGCTGAACAGGCATTGAAAAAAGATTTCGTTGCTACGGTTAAGAGGGGGGTTCAAAATGGAGAAATAGGGGAGGTTTTTAATGTTATTTTGATTAAAAATCATCTTGCCTCAAAATACAATAACCGTAATGATATTTATAAATTAGATAAAAAAGCCAATGGGCATATTTATATCTTTGGAGAAACTAAAAAAAGAAAACATGGAGTTGATCAATATTTCTTATCACTTGATGGTTTAGTTTTGCATAGACCGATCTCACATCAAGCAAGCCAGGAATTGGCAAATGATTTTTTAGCCACGCTGCCCAAAGGAATTAATTTTAAGGATGAATTTGCCTTTGCAGGGTTTCAAGTTTCGGCCGATATTGTTGTTAGATGTGTTGAATATATTGTTGGAATTGCAGCGTTTATATCTGGCAATCCATTTTTAGCTACAAAATTACACACTGATTTAAAAAATAAAATTTTATCGTCACAGCAAAAACTCCCTGGAGATAAGGTTATACTTAGTAAGATAGATAATCTTTTATCAAACGAGTTTGCTCTTATTGGGTCTTATTATTTAAGAAAAAATGAGCGTGAAAATGCGAATAAAAATATAGAATCATCTTTAAATTTAAATAAGAACTGTTACAATGCTCTAGTCACTAAATCAGTAATCGCCTTTAGTTGGGAGAATGATCCTAAAAAAGCACTTTCTATTTGTAAAGAGTGTCATGGTTTTAATGAGCCAACATGGCGTTATAATGAAGCCTTTTTGCATTTTTGGTTAGGAAATTATCCTACTGCTTGGAAGCAGTGCGAAAAAATAAAAAGACAAAACTATCCTAGCGAGGTTATTATTTCTCAAGAGATAACTCAGTTTAATGAAAGTCTGGTGTCTAAAGTTGAAAAGCCAGTTTTGTATTTCTGGTTAGGATTTAATTATTACTACAAACAAGGAAATCTTCCACTGGCGTTTAAAAATTTTGAAATTTTCTTGCAAAAAGCTGATGATGCTGGAATGAATAATTTAAAACAAAAAGCGTCAGGCTGGACTGCTGAAATTAAAAAGAAATGCAATTGGAAATAATTTTTTGTAATTTATAAAATAATATGAAATTCAACGAACAATACACAGTCGAAAAATACATTATCAAGTTTATAAAAGATAAGCTTGGCTATGATTATATAAAGCCCGAGGAATTTTCCAAGCTTCGCGATCTTGAGAGTGAATATATTATCACGCCTCATCTTTTGGAGGCGGTGAAAAAAATAAATAATGTCGATGAAGAAACGGCGCAGAATGTTGTGTGGGAAGTGAAAAAGATTGATACGAATGAGGAATTCTTGCGAGTGATGCGAGAGGGAGTAAATTTGAAAGATCCGAAAACAGGAAAAAAGAGAGATTATTATGTTATTGATTTTTCCGCCCAAGGCGGATCCGCCTCTGGCGGAGAAAATCCGGATAACAATCATTTCGTTGTCACCAATCAATTCTATTTCGAAGGCGACACTGAAAACATCCGTCCGGACATTATGCTTTTCGTGAATGGAATGCCATTGGTGGACATTGAAGCCAAAAGTCCGACTGCTTCGGAAGGCGTGAGTTTTGAGAATGGGATTGATCAATTGAAGCGCTATGAAAAAGTAGCTAGAAAATTATTCATTCCCAACTGTTTCAATATTTCCACTGACGGTTTGAAAACAGTCTATGGGGCAACTGGCGCGCCGAAGCAATATTTTTTGCAATGGAGAGATGAAGACCTGGAGAAGGAGCTTGGCGGCGAATTGGAAATGACACTTTTTGCCTTGCTTGCAAAGCCGAATTTTTTGGATATCGCGCAGAACTTTATTTTGTTTGAAAAAGAAAAAGAAAGATTAGTCAAAAAAATCGCGCGCTATCAGCAATTGCGGGCGACCAACAAAATTGTGGATCGGGTGGTGAGCAAGGAAAAGCATCAGGGCTTGATTTGGCACACTCAAGGATCCGGCAAGACCTTGACGATGTTTTTCACGGCTTGGAAATTGCGATTCAATAAACGATTGGATAATCCGAAAATTTTTATTTTAGTTGACCGGGTGGATTTGGATCAGCAAATTTTTGATACTTTCACCAATGCCGGAGGAAAAAACATCATTCGCGTGACTTCTCGAAAAGATTTGGAAAAAATGATTCAATCGCCGGAGCGGGGAATTTTTATCACGACGATTCAAAAATTTTCCGAACTTGGCGCGGAAGTGGAAAATTTGGATGAGAATGTGATCATTCTTTCTGATGAGGCGCACCGGGGCGATGAGGGAGTGTCGGGAATTAATATGCGCAGTGCTTTCAAAAAAGCATTCTTTTTTGGATTCACGGGAACGCCGGTGGACAAGACTCACACTAACACTTTCCGAAATTATGAAGGCGAAGGCAAAAGATATTTGGATTATTATTCCATCCAACAAGCAATCGATGACGGCGCGACGATTCCCGTGACCTATGAAGCGCGACTTTCCAAATTTTCCATTGATGAAGAAAAATTGGATCAACAATTTGAGGAAATCGCCGGGGATCTTTCCGACAAACAAAAAACAGAATTGGTGAAAAAATATGGAAAAAAAGCGGCCTTGGTGAAATTGGAAAAGCGAATGGAGGCGGTAGTGCGCGATATTGTGGAACATTATAAGCTTTATGTTCAGCCGAACGGATTCAAGGCGCAGATTGTGGCCTATGATCGTGAGGCGGTGGCGAATTACAAAAAACTGTTGGACAAGCTCGTGCCGGCCGAATGGTCGGAAGTGGTATATTCACCCGGAGATCCGAATAGCGATGCGGATGATTTGAAAATATATAACACTAGCAAAAAAGAGCGGGAACAAGTGATTGAAAAATTCAAAGACCCAAATTCATCACTACGATTTCTTTTGGTGTGCGATATGCTTTTGACTGGATTTGATGCGCCGATCGAGCAGGTGATGTATTTGGACAAACCGCTCAGGGATCATAATCTTTTGCAGGCGATTGCTAGAACTAATCGGGTGTATAAAAATAAGGAGGCAGGAAAAATCATTGATTATTATGGCATCACGCGCAATCTCTATGATGCCTTGGATTTTGATGAGAATGTGGTGGACAGCGCTATGGTTGATATAGAACGGGTCAAGGCTAGATTTGTGGATGTCTTGAATGATGTGATGAAAATTTTTGTGGGGGTCAATATCGAAGATCCTTCGATGGATAATCTACGCCGATGCCTCAAAATTTTTATCGATAATCAGGACAAGCAAAAATATTTTAATGAAAAATACGCTAAGCTCAGAAGTTTGTTTGAATTTCTTTCGCCTGATCCATTTTTGAAACAATACGTCCGTCCGTTCGAATGGGTGACAAGTTTCTATTTGGCATTCTTGAAAGAATTCCGTAGCGAGGACGATCGCTATCTTTTAGAAGAATATGGAGAGAAAGTCAGAGAATTGATCCAGAAGAGCGATATTATTGATTATGAAGGAATCACTAAAACTTTTCGTGAGCTTCGTGTCAATGATTTATATACGCTTGAAAGACTCAAGGGAATGGATGAGGAAGAAAAAGCCTTGAATTTGGAAAAGATGCTCAAACAAGAAATTTCCATCAGTTTGGATGATGATCCGGCCTATCAGAAATTCAGTGAAAGATTGGGCGCGATCCGCCGTGAGTTTGAGCAAAATCAAATTGACCTGGCGGAGCGCATTCGCCGCTATGAAGAATTGATGAAAGATATTCGGACTAAGGGAGATGAAGCCAAAGAACTCGGATTAGATTTGAAAGAATATGCGCTGTATGTGATTTCGCAGGAATTTATTTCCAATAATCAGGAGAAAGATATAAAAGAATTTGTGAAAGAATTGCGCATCCGGATTGAGGATGATATTGATGCCGGTTGGCAGGAATCATCCAAGCGGGATGTTTTCATCAAGGATATCAAGCAAACTTTGCAGGAGTTGATTTTGCGGGACTACAAAGACAAATTTGTCGTGAAAGATTTCCCTAAGTTTTTAAATAGGCTGGTGGATATCATTATCAAAAAATTCTAATGTTCAAAAACAAAAAAATCCCATACAAATTGAAAAGAAGCAGTCGAGCGAAAAGAATGCGCTTGGCTGTCTATTGCGACGGTAGTGTTGTGGTGACAACGCCGTTGGGCGTGCAAGGTTCTATTGTAGAAAAGTTTTTCGCAGACAAAAAACAATGGGTTGCTGACAAAATAAATTTCTTCAAAAGCGTTGATAGCAAATCAATTCGGACTTTTTCGGAGGATGATTATTTGAAGTATAAAAACGAAGCTTCGGAGTTGGTTTGTAATCGGGTGAAGTTTTTCAGTAAGAAATATGCTTTTACTTTCAACAAGATATTCATCAAAAATCAAAAGACTAGGTGGGGAAGTTGTACGAAGAATAGAAATCTAAATATTAATTACAAGATAATATTTTTACCGAAAAAACAACAAGATTATATCATCGTGCATGAGCTTTGTCATTTGAAAGAATTCAACCATTCGCATAAATTCTGGTCATTAGTCGAAAAGTCCTTGCCGGATTATCTTGATATAAAAAATGAGTTGAGGAATCATGAGTTATTTTATAAATAATTTATAACTGCTATGGCGGATGAGGCAATCAAGTCAATGGTTTTTCAATTAATTGTTGTTATCAAGGAACAACTGATTGCACATTGGCCATACGTGATTATATTTTTTGCTCTTATAATCGCAGGCGTTATTTTGCAAATTTTAATGCTAAGTGGCGGTGGTCAAAGTAAACTATCGGTAGGCTTCAATAGACTGATCGGGAGCCTGACTTATTCTATATTTTTTATGATAATACTATCAATTAGTTATTGGATATTTGGCGTGCAAGTTATTGATGATATTTGGTTTGCAATATTTGGAATATTATCTTATCCGGCAACTGGCTATTTTTTACGTGCTATCGGATTTTGGTATTACTAGCTTAAAGTTTCAAAATCTACCTACTAATCAAATTAGTTCCGAAGGTTTAGCCTTCGGAAATTCAGGAAACTTGAAGGTAGGCAAAATTTCCAGCTCGCGAGTCCGGCTTTTAAAAATTATCCACAATTGGATACTTTGCCGGTGATGATAAACGTGTTACGATATCATCACAGTATAAAACAAAAAACTTTTAATTTTATAAAACGGCTCGAAAGCCATACGAAAAAAAAATGCATTTGCAAAATGAAAAACAACCTGGGGAAAAGACGGGCAAAGACGAACAAAATTCCTATGAAGAAATAAGCGAAAAAAGGACTTCGAAATTGGGGTATATCCTTTTGATCATCATGGTGGCTTTCGTGATCGGCGTCGGGGAGACGATCTTTTCGGACTTGGCGGGAATCCCTGAGAGGCCGGTCGCCCCATCCAGTTGCGTTCTGAGTTCCGTACGCAATCTTGAAAGTTTGACGAAATATTCAACCTGCCAGGACCGCGGGGTTCCGTTCAATGATATTGATAAAAAATTCGGATTGGATGAAAAATATAATGGCATAAAGCCGCAATTGCAAGAGATAGCGTCGTTGAACGCCAGCATAGGATCGAATAACAGCGAAGTCCGGAAATTGGAAAATGATATCCAAAGATTGAACAGGGATTATGATTTGAGTTTGCAAGAGAAAATGGCCGGCGAGAAGGCGATAGCGGATAAAGAGGATATTAAAAATGAAATCACAAGCGCAAAGGCCAAAATCGGCATTCTTCAGGCGGAAATCAGATCCCTGGAAAGTAAAAAGGGTCCTTTGATTTCCCAAATAAGGCCATCCGTGCAATCGATCGAGCGGAGCCACCAAGAAGCAAAGGATTATTTTTTAGGTAAAGCGGCCTGGTTCAGATTCAAAGTGTTTTTGCTTACACTGGTCTTCATCCTTCCATTTTTCGCATTCTCCGTGTTTTTCTATTTCAAGTTGAAAAGGAAAAACAGTCCCTACACGATCATCTTCACTGCGACAACGACGGCATTTTCCATCCTGTTTTTGCAGGTGGTCGGTGTTTTCCTGTATGATATTCTGCCGAAAGAATGGCTAGGAAGAATTTTCAAATTCTTCATGGAAGCGCCATTTCTGAGATATGTGATTTATTACGGCTCCGTTATTCTCGTAATCGGGATTTTTGGCGGAATCGTCTACTATATCCAAAAGAAAGTGTTCAGTCCCGCAAAGGTTGCGATCAGGAGATTGAAGGACAAGAAATGTCCCGGATGCTCCTTTTCCCTGGATTCGCAGCACGCCTTTTGCCCTAATTGCGGACTCCGGTTGAAAGAAAAATGCCAGCATTGCGGAGAGCTCAGAATCAAATACCTACCCCATTGCCCTAATTGCGGAACGGACGAAGTTGGAAAAATTAGCGCTTGAGCTATGTTTTTGAAGCCGCTATCGTTGAAAATCCATAAAAAACGGGGTGTCAGCCCTGTTTTTGTTTTGTTGGGCTTGTGATATAATAATGGAAAGCTTAATTAAATTAACGGAATTTTTATGTCTAAAATAAAGAAAATTTTTGCGCGGGAAATTTTGGATTCACGGGGCAATCCGACGGTAGAGGTGGATGTCGAGCTGGAATCGGGAGTGAAAGCGACAGCGGCTGTCCCGTCCGGCGCTTCGACGGGGACTTTCGAGGCCTTGGAATTGCGCGATGGCGACAAGAAAAGGTTCAACGGCTTGGGAGTTTTGCAGGCGGTAGAAAACGTGAATAAGAAAATCCAGCAAGCGGTGGTCGGGATGGAGGCGGAAGAGCAAATGGAAATCGACCGAAAAATGCTGGAATTGGACGGAACGGAAAATAAGACCAATCTGGGGGCTAACGCGATTTTGGGCGTGTCGCTGGCGGTTTGCCGCGCGGCCGCGCTGGAGCAGGAACTCCCTCTGTACAAATACATCGCCAAAACTTTCAAATTTCCGGCTAAGCTGAAATTGCCGATTCCGATGTTCAATGTGATCAATGGCGGCAAACACAGCGATTCCGGACTCTCCATCCAGGAATATAAGATCGTGCCGAACGGCATCAAAACTTTCAAGGAACAGTTCCGCGCCGGCAGTGAGATTTTCCACAAGTTGAAAGAAATTCTGGCGTCCGAAGGCCAAAGCGTGGCGGTGGGGGACGAGGGCGGGTTCGCTCCGCGCCTGGAAAGCAATTCCAAAGCTTTGGAACTGATGAACCGGGCGATTACCGAAGCTGGCTACGCCAAGGGCAAACAAGTCAGTACCGGTATCGATGCGGCTGCCTCTTCATTTTTTGACGAGAAGGAGGGTCAATATATTTTCAAGCCGGAAAGCAACGGTATAACCCGGGAAATGCTGGTAAATATCTATAACGAATGGATCGCGAAATATAATGTCATCTCAGTGGAAGACGGCTTGAATGAAAATGATTGGGAGGGTTGGGGCGCGATGGAGAAAAAAATCGGCAAGAAAGTTATGACGATCGGGGATGATTTGCTGGTCACTAACGTGAAAAGGCTCAAAATGGCCATCCAGGAAAAATCCTGCAACTCGGTCTTGATCAAAGTCAACCAAATCGGTTCGCTGACGGAAACAGTCGACTGTATCAAATTGGCCAAGAAAAACAAAATGAAAATCGTCATTTCCCACCGAAGCGGGGAAACCACGGATGATTTCATTTCCGATTTAGCGGTCGGAACCGGCGCGGAATATATGAAATCCGGCTCGCTTTCCCGCGGGGAGCGCATTTGCAAATATAACCGGCTGTTGAGGATTGAAGAGGAAATAACGAAATAAATTTTCCAATGCAGGGCCTCGGAATCTTGCAATATCCGACCGCCGTTTAAAAAATAAAAAAACCGCGACCGGAAATTCAGGAACCGGTTTATCCGCGCTAAAAAGAATATCAAAATATGAGCAACAAAAAAACACCTACGCTGCTGGTTATCTTGGACGGTTGGGGCATCGCGCCGCCATCCAAGGGCAACGCGATAACGATGGCAAAAAAACCGGTCTTGGACCGGCTATATGAAACATATCCCTCGACCGTGCTGGGCGCGACCGGCGAGGATGTCGGTTTGGAGGACCATAAGATGAGCGGATCGGAGGCTGGCCATATGAATATCGGAGCGGGCCGGATCATTAACCAAGATTCATTATATATTTCCAACAGCATCAAAGACAAGAGTTTTTTCATAAATCCGACCTTGGTGTGCGCGATGCATCACGCGAAAAAGCACAACAGCAACCTGCATGTGATGGGACTGATGGGCAACTCGGACAGTCCGCATAGCGATCCGGAGCATTTCCGCGCAATTTTGGAACTGGCGAAGAAAAATAATATCCCGCAAGTGTATTGCCATCTGTTTACGGACGGACGTGATTCCTATCCGCGGAGCGCCCACGAGCACCTGAAATATTACCAGAAAATAATGGCGGAGGTCGGTATCGGGAAAATCGCGACTATGAGCGGGCGGTTTTACGCGATGGACCGCGCCAAGAATTGGAAACGGCTGACTTTGGCGTATGACGCGATAGTTTTTTTGCGCGGCGAGAAAGCCGACTCTCCCGAGGAGGCGATCGATAGCGCCTACAAAAACGGCTTGACGGACGAATATCTGCTTCCGACCGTGATCCACGAAAACGGGCGTCCGGTCGTGCGGGTCAGCGAGGATGACGCAGTCATTTTTTTCAACCTGCGGTCTGATCGGGCCAGGCAGTTCACCAAGCTTTTCGTGGCGATGAGCAAAGAAAGCATCATGGAGGACGATATGCCGATAACGGACAAGATAAAGAATTTGTATTTCGCGGCTATGACGGATTTCGGTCCGGATTTGGAAATCCACACGGCTTTTCCGGGGCATACCATCTCGGCGACTTTGCCGATGGTTCTGGGCGGCATAAGGCAATTGTATATCGCCGAATCGGAAAAATTCGCCCACGTGACCTATTTTTTAAACGGCGGTTATGCCGATCTGGTCGACGGGGAAACGCGGGTCATGATCGAATCACCGGTTGTCGATTCATATGCCAAGGTCCCGCAGATGTCCGCCGAACGGATAACCGATACGATCTTGCAGAGCATCCAAGATGACGAATATAACTTCATCGCGGTCAATTATGCCAACGCGGATATGGTCGGGCATACCGGGGATATGGAGGCTACGGTGGAAGCGATCGAATTTCTGGATAAACAGATCGGCCGGTTGGCGAAAAAAATTTCGGCTTGCGGCGGCAATATGATCATTACCGCGGATCATGGCAATGCCGACGACATGGTGGATTTCGACAGCGACCAGCCGAACACTTTCCACACCAAAAATCCGGTGCCTTTCCTGCTGGTCGGGGAAAAATTCAAAAACAAAAAATTGCGCGACGGCGGCGTTCTGGGGAATATCGCTCCGACTATCCTGGATATCCTGGGCATAGAGAAGCCGGAGTTGATGGTCAAGGACTCTTTGCTGAGATAATTTTTTAACGGATAATTTTTTATGGACAGGATAATTTGCATCGGTTCTTCCACTAAGGATGTCATATTTCCGATGAGCGACGGGGCCGTGACGGATACCCCGGAGGATTTGGAATGCCAGAAAAAAATAAGTTTCGAACTGGGAGCCAAATACCAGCTTGCCGGCGGACGGCACGAGTCCATCGGTGGGTGCGCGGCCAATGTGGCTTGCGGCCTGGCGCGCCTGGGTATCGGGACTTTCTGTTGCACCCGGATGGGAAGCGACCAAGCCGGGGAATGGATCAAAGATGGGTTGGAGAAAAACGGCGTCGCGACCGATCTGGTCCAGATGGATGGGAATTGCCGGAGCGATCTTTCATTCATCCTGGCCCATATCCCCAGTGAAGACCGGATCATTTTTTCCGACCGCGACGCGAATGAAAAATTGGAAGTGCTTCCGGATGAGATAAGGAAGATTCCGGCGGAGTGGTTTTTTGTCAGTTCGCTCAATGGGAATGAGGATGAAAGCTGGGAAATCAAATTAGACAAGATATTGGAATTGGTCCGGGAAGGCGGCAAAAAAATGGTTTTCAATCCCGGGCAAAAAAACATCAAAAAAAACCCGCAAAAAGTGATCGAGGGAACTAAACAGGCGCAAATATTGATAGTCAATAAGGACGAGGCGATTGAAATTGTCGAAAAATCCGGAGATTTTGACAGTGATTCGCTTAATGATGAAAGGTTTTTGGCGGAAAAATTGAACGCTTTGGGCGCTCAAATCGTCGCTTTGACGGACGGCGCGCGCGGCGCTTGGGGATTCGATGGTAGGGAATTTTTGCATATCGCGGCAAGGAAAGAAAAAGTCGCCGATACCTTGGGCGCGGGTGACGCGTTTTCCAGCGGTTTTATCGCCGCCCAAATGAATGGCAGGAGTCTGGAAGATGGTTTGCGCTGGGGTATCGCTAACAGCAGCAGCGTCGTCAATTTCTACGGCGCTATCGAAGGGCTTTTGGACGAGAAAAAAATATTAGCTTAAAAATATGTCAAATCTGAAAAAATTATTCAATCCCGGATCGATCGCCGTCGTCGGCGCTTCGCAAGAGTCCGGCAAAGTCGGCAATGTCATTACGAAAAACCTGCTTGAGCTGGGGTATACCGGCAAGGTTTTTTTCGTCAACCCGAAGCATGACAAAATCTATGACCAGCGAAGTTATAAGAGCCTTGGCGAGATCGCGGAAAAGATCGATCTGGCGATTATCGTTTTGCCGGCCAAGATTGTCGTGCCGGTCATTCGCGAATCCGCCGGGCGTGTAAAGAATTTCGTAGTCATTTCTGCCGGATTTTCCGAAACGGACGAGGAGGGACGGGAACGGGAAAAGGAGCTGGAGGCTTTGGCAGTGGAAAAAGAACTGAATATCCTCGGGCCGAATTGTTTGGGCTTCATAATCCCCAAGCTGAACCTGAACGCGTCTTTTGCGGGCGGGATGCCGAAGGCGGGTAATGTTTCTTTTGTGTCCCAATCCGGAGCTTTGGCGGTGGCGATTATGGATATCGCCCGTAAAGAAAATATCAAATTTTCCAATATAATTTCCGTTGGCAACAAGATGCGGATCGATGAAGCGGAAATTTTGGAATATCTGTCACAGGACGAGGGGACGAAAGTGATCGGGATGTACTTGGAAGGCATAAAAAACGGACCAAAATTCATCAGGGTGGCGCAAAAGGTTTCCAGGATCAAGCCGATAATCATCATCAAGGCCGGCAAGACTGAAAAAGCCCAACAAGCGATTTCTTCGCATACCGGCGCTTTGGCCGGCAGTGATGATATTATGGATGCGGTTTTTGAGAAAACGGGGGTTTTGCGGGCGGAGAACCTGGCGGATCTGTTCGCCTTAATCGAATTGGTTTCAAATACGCAAGCGCCGAAAACCAACCAGGTGGCGGTAGTCACCAACGCGGGCGGTCCGGGCGTCCTGACTACGGACGCTTTCGGCGGAAAAGAAATAAAACTGGGCGATCCGAATGATGGGATAAAAAATAAGTTACGGGAATTTTTGCCGGCCGAGTCGTCCGTAGCAAATCCGATCGATCTTCTGGGGGATGCGATGGAGGACAGGTATGCCCAGGCATTGGATGTCCTGGATTCGATGGAAGGGTTGGGCGCGCTGGTGTGCGTCTTGACTCCGCAAGACCAGACTCCGGTCAGCAAAATCGCGGATAGGATAATCGCTTTCAGGGATAAAACCGACAAATTAGTGGCGACTATCTTCATCGGCGGAGAAAGGGTGGAAAGGAGCGTCGCTAAATTAAAGGAAAACGGGATTCCGAATTTTTCTTTTCCGGATCTGGCTGTGAGGGCGATTAATGAATATTATGCCTGGAACAGGCGCAGGACCGCGGATCAGTCCGGGGCGGAAAGCGCGGAGCCGATCGTTGTCGATGCCAGTCGGCAGGAAAATATTGCGGCGATCATCGGAAAGGCCCGGGAAGAAAAGCGGGGGGCGCTTTCATTTCCGGAAGCTCAAAAAATCATGGCGATGTATGGCATAAAAACTCCGAGCGTGACGGATATTGGGGCGGGGGATAGCTTGCCGGAAGGAATCGGGTTTCCGGCCGTGATGAAAGTCGACAGTGACAAGGTTTTACACAAGACCGATAAGCAAGGCGTGATTTTAAATATAAAGAACCGGGAGGAGTTGGAAAAGGCCTATGCGCAGATGGAAGATAATTTTCCGGGCGAGAGGTTCATCATCCAACCGATGCTTGCGATAAAGACCGAGCTTATCGCTGGGATAAAGATCGACGGCATCTTCGGTCCGATCGTCGTCTATGGATTGGGCGGAATTTACACGGAAGTTTTCAAGATGGTCGATTTCCTGGTTTCTCCTGGCAGCATCCAGGAAGTGAAAGCTTCGCTCGCGCAAGGTAAATTAAAATTTTTATTTGAAAAGACGCGCGGCCAAGCTCCGTATGATATTGAGGGCGTTTCGAAAATCCTATTTGGCTTGTCTTTGTTGGCCCGGGAAGCGGCGGAAATAAAGGAATTGGATATAAATCCGCTATTGGTCTATAATGACGGTAAAGAGGCCGTAGCTGTCGACGTGAAAATAATAATTTAAAATTCATCCGGTTGAATATCCGTCAGAGGCGAGTTCCGGCCAGCCGGACAGCGGATTTCAAGCGAGCATAGACAAGTATGAAAAAAACATTGAAAATTTTATTGGTAGATGATGATGAGGCGATAAGGAAAATGTACGCCGAGATTTTCCATAAGGAGGGTTTCGTTGTTTTTGAAGCGGAAAACGGCGTGGATGGCTTGGATGGCGCGACCAAGAATACGCCTGATGTCATTTTTACGGGAATCGTGATGCCTACGATGGACGGTTTTACGATGATGGAGGCTTTGAAGAAGAACGTGATGACAAGCAACATTCCAGTCGTGATTTCTTCCCATTTGGGGCGTGAAGAAGACCAGCAGCGCGCGCGGGATCTGGGAGCCAAAGCTTTTTTTATCCGGGGCTTCTATACGCCATATGAAATCGTAGAAAAGGTCCGGGCGATATTCGAGCTTCCGGAATACAAGATAAAATTCGCAATCAACGAATTAGATGTTGCCAAGATGGCCCGCGATTTGCGTATCAATATGGATTTCAAATGTCCGAAATGCGAGGGCGATATGGTTTTGGCTATGAAATTGGTGGATGCCAAGAATCAGGAATTTTCAGCCAAACTCGTATGTGCCGGATGCGGAAGCGGGCGCGGTTAATGTTCTGGAGTTTTCGGAGCGCTCCGTCCCGGCAAAAGCGCAAATCATAAAAAATAAAAAAAAATTCGCGGAGCTCGTCCGCTCATAACTGGTCGGGCTTTGTTGTTTTGGAAAAGGATGCGGAAGAAATGGGATGTTAAAACAGAATCAGGCGATCCGATCGTCGGCTTGGAAGACAATGGATTCCATCCGGTCGTTTTGCGGCTCCTGGCTAATAGGGGGATTACTGAGGCGGATGGGATGAGGAAATTTTTCGATTTAAATTATGACTCGGACGTCCATAGTCCGTTCTTGTTTTCCGATATGGAAAAGGCGATGGCCAGGATGGCACAGGCCAAGGAGAAAAAAGAAAAATTGGCGATTTTCGGCGACTATGACGCTGACGGCGTGACGGCGACGGCGCTTATGTATGAAACGCTGACAGGCCTTGGATTCACCGATGTCATTCCATATATTCCCGGCCGGCAGACCGAGGGATATGGAATGAACGAGGTTGCTATCGAATATCTGGCTAAGGAGGGCGTAAGCTTGATTATTACGGTCGATTGCGGCGTGACCAATGTGGCGCAGACCGATAAGGCTAAGAGTTTGGGTGTTGATGTGATCATAACCGACCATCATTATGTGCCGAAGGAATTGCCGCAGGCCGTAGCGATCATCAATCCGCATATGGAAAATTGCGGCTATCCTTTCGCGGACTTGGCCGGAGTCGGCGTGGCGTTCAAATTCGCCGAAGCCTTGTATCGGAAATTCGACGCAGGCAGGATCGACCAATTGAAATGGCTCTTAGATCTGGTGGTGATCGGGACGGTGGCGGATTGCGTGCCGCTGATCGGTGAAAACCGGGTGCTGGCTAAATACGGATTGGTAGTTCTGTCCAAGACCCGGCGAGCCGGACTTTTGGAGATGTTCAAAGTCGGCCGGATCGCTATTGATGAGAATAACATTCCGGACACGCAGAAAATCGGTTTCCAAATCGCCCCCAGGATAAACGCCGCCGGACGGATGGATCATGCCAGTATGGCCTATGATTTGCTGATCGAGAAAGATACGGTCAGGGCCCGTGATATGGCTTTGGAAATCGAAGATAAGAACAAGGGCCGGCAAAAAATCACCACGGAAATCGTGCGCGAAGTGCGGGCTTTGGCGGAAAATTCCTTCAAGGAACGGAAGCTGATTTTTGCCGCTAACGAGCATTGGCAGGTCGGTATCTTGGGTTTGATCGCCGGCCGGGTCGCGGAGGAATTCAACAAACCGACGGCGGTTTTCCAGAAACGGGAAACGGAATTCGTCGGCTCGTTCCGCAGTATCGATCAGGTCAATATCGTCAAGGTTTTGGAGCAATGTTCGGATTTGCTCATCCGTTTCGGCGGACATTCGCAGGCGGCCGGGGCGCAGGTGGCGCCTGAAAATATGGATAAATTCTATGAAAAAATGTCCGCGATCATATAAAAACAATTGGAAAACAAAGATATCACGCCGACCATCACGATTGATTTAGAAGTCGGACCGCAAGATGTCGATTGGGATTTGGTCGGGGCTATAAATAAATTACAACCCTTCGGCGAGGGCAATGAAGAGCCGGTTTTCCTGATGAAAAATTTGGCTGTCGCGGATATGAAAGTCGTCGGCAATGGTAGCAAGCATTTGAAGCTGTCATTGCGCGCGCCGGACGGCCCGAAAGTTTTCGAAGCGATCGGTTTCAGATTGGGAGAAAATGAGCTCGGATTGGAAGTCGGCGACCTGGTCGATATCGTTTTCAATTTGCAGGAAGACGAATGGAATGGCAACAAGAAAATGCAGTTGAATTTGGTGGACGTGCGGAGAAGGTAGGAATTATTTTCTGAAATTATAAAAGGGACCTTGCTGTCGACAAGAGTCCCTTTGTGTTTTTGCGTAATTTCGCAAACATTTTTTTAATACTCGATCGGATGGAAATTCTTGGCGAATTTCGCAGCTCCGACAAAATCGAATTTGGCTGCGGTGCAGACACTGAAAGAAAATCCCCGTTTGTCTCCGCGTGATCGCAATGTTTGTTGGTAGGGAAGCGTATCACACCACTCGGATATTCCACCCCCGAATATCAATGATTGCGTAGTCGCGGGGATTACCGTGGCGGTCGTGTATTTGCAAGCGGCATCCGTGATTATTTTCCCCGAGAATCCTCCTTTGGTTTTTTCCCCGAGCGGGGATTTTTTATAAGGTGATATCCCAAGTTTTATGGCTATGTCAAACGGAATAGTATTTATGGCGTGAATGATGTCCACACCAGCTTTTTCGAGTTGTGCGTAGAATTCTCCTTGATAGACTATGCTGCCTTTGACTATTAGAACCAGATCAGGGTAATTCTGCTTGAGTGCTATACATAGGTCCAGGATGTTGGTTTGATTGCTGTTTATATCTTCTCCTGAATTTGGGCATGATGGATTTGATTCCAATGCCCAGAAGTGCTTTCCCAGAATTTTTTTGTAAATGTGCATGGCCTCAAGCGTTTCTTTGAGGCCGATCTCATAACTTCTGGAAAAATCAGTGAAGAAACTCGGGATTACATGGAATCCGAGCATCAAAGCGGTTCGGATCATGATTGCGCAAATGAAAACCCCAGGATTGGTCAGGCCAAAAGAATTTAGGATGCTCTGCTTGCTTTGTATCCGATGCACGAATTTCCACGTCATCGGATTCCACCATATGAAATTTCCATGGCGCCGGTGACGAGTAGCTGATTTGGCGATGACAGTTATGTTATGCCACCAGACCATAAACAGGAAATACCAGAAGGCAGGAAAGAAAAAATAGGGAAACATCCCAAATCCTCCATGTCCTAAGATAGTCGAAATGATTATATGGGAGATAGCGCCTCTCTTTGTTTGTATCATCATATGCTCCTTTTGGATTATGCCTCAATCGCGGCAGGGAAAAGTAACCTCGAACCATTCCAGGGATTGGTAACAATCCCGTTGTTATAGGCCAGATCGTCGATCTTATCGATGAGCCGGTAGCGGTTGAATTTTTTAGAGATCCGGATACCTAAGAATCGGCTGGCGTTCCAGGACAACAACTCAACCACCCTGTGGTTGGAAATCTTATATTTTTTTGCCAGGGTGCAGATGACCGGCACCATTTCCTGGTTGGAGGGCAATCCGCCGAGCTTGCCTTGGATTTTTTCCTGCGTTGGGTGCGGCGCGTTATCAGATCCGATAATGATCCATGGGTTATCAGTCGGCAGAAGGCTGACAAGGAACTCCCGGTGTTCGCCTCCTCTGAGTGAATTGAAACATTTATAGAACACCGGATCTAAATCCGGGTTCCAGTTGGTGCCTTCGGAATCAAACCACAGATAATGCGGGCAGAGCTCGATGGTGATCGGAAGCCCCTTCTTCTGGGCTTTCAGGATCAACTCGGCGCTTTCCCGGCAGGAAATGTGACAGGCGACGACTTTGGCGCCAGGTACTTGCGAGGCCAGAGAAATCATATCCTCGACGTCGGCCACTTCGGCGTTGATCGTGTGTCCTTCCCGGGCGATGATTCCCGGGTTGTCGCAATGCCGGGCATAAATTTTTCTGTGCTGTCTGACCAAATGCAATCCGGCCAGGCGGGTCCTTGGGTCAAAAACTCCGATAGTCCCCGTCGTCACGGTCGTTCCATCCGCGCTCAGCGGATAATCTTTGAGGCCGAGGACTTCGCGGAATTTGAGTGCCGCTTCACACTCGACTAGGTTTCGGTCAGTAAGACCGAAGTGTCCGTACTGCTGATTTTTGAGACATAATTTCTTACGGGCATTCCCGAGTAGCCGTAACTGATGCTGTAATATCATGAGATTGGTGATAGCCGGTAACGTATTAGGCATGAAAACTGAAATGGAAATCAAGGCCTCCAATGCTTCCGATAGCGTTTGTCGGATAGTTGTCTTGTATGCTTGTTTTAGGTCGCGCCCATGGCAATGGGTGTCGATGATCGTTTCGGGCAAACAAATGGTGTTTTTCTGCATAATGCACCTCTCAATGGTTTGTGGATTTATCTGATAAACGGCATATTTTGTTGTTAAGGTTGCCTTAGTTGTAGCAATTTCGGCCGGCTATTGTCAATCAACGGATGATTTTTGCCACTGGGCGGATATTGGTGTAAAATAAGGCTATGGATGAAAAAATCGTGATGTATACCGATGGAGGTTCAAGGGGTAATCCCGGACCGGCCGGCATCGGGGTCTATATCGAAACGCTGGATAAGAGATACGGCGAATGTATCGGGGAAAAAACCAACAACGAAGCGGAGTATGCCGCGTTGATTTTTGGTTTGAAAAAATTGAAACAGTTGACAGGTAGCAAGGCCAAACAATCGCACATAAGATGCTATTTGGACAGCGAGTTGGTCGTGAAACAATTGAACCACGAGTATAAGCTGAAAGATGCCAGGATCCAAGATTTTTTCATTGAAATCTGGAATCTGATGCTGGATTTCAGCAAGGCGGAGTTCATCCATATCCCGCGCGAGAAAAACAAGATCGCGGACGCCTTGGTGAATGAGGCGCTGGACGCGCAACAAAATAAATTATTTTAAACAAAACGATGAAGAAAAAAATAATCTGGCTTATCGTGATTGTCGCCGCAGTCTTCGGCGGCTATGAATATTTCGCCGGCAAAAAACCGGTCACGACCTATACTACTGAAAATGTGAAGCGCGGAAGTCTGGCGCAGACGGTTTCCGAAACCGGCACGATAAATCCGGTGGATCAGCTCGACTTGTCATTCAAGGTCAGCGGGCGGGTCATCAATTTGACGGCGGACGTGGGTGATACGGTGAAATCCGGCCAGCTTCTGGCCCAGGTGGATCTGGGGACGCTTGGCGCGGAATGGGCGGGCGCCCGGCAGGAACTGAAGGTCCAGAAAGAAACATTGGCAAGTATGAAAAAAAATCCCAGCCAGTCCAATTATTCGGATAAGGAGGCGCAAAGGGCCAGGATAAGATCGGCCGAAGCCAGTGTCGATTCGGTGTCGGCCCGCATCCGGGATACGAAAATGTTTTCTCCGGCGGACGCGACGGTTCTGAAACGCGGAGTAGATTTATATGAAACGACCGTAGCCAACAGTCCGAGTCCGGTTTTCACGATCGGCAATCCGGATGATCTGGTGATTGAAACCGAGGTGCCGGAATCGGATATCGTGAAAGTGAAATTAGGGCAAAAATCCGAAGTGACTTTCGATGCTTTGCCGTCCGACCAGATTTTCGAAGCCGAAGTGACGGAAATCGATCCGGCTTCGACCGTCATCCAGGACGTGGTGAGTTATCGCGTGAAATTGAAACTGGCCGGCCAGGACGGGCGCATCAAGCCAGGAATGAGCGCCAGCATCGATATCATGACAGCCAAGAAGGACGGCGCACTGATCATCCCGATGCGGGCGGTGCATACTGAGGGCGCGCAAAAATACGTGGATGTGCTGATGGACGCGCAAAAAAACGTCACGGAACGCCGGAACATCACGACCGGGCTGGAGGGCGACGAGGGAATGGTCGAGGTGGCGACGGGAGACCTGCGGGAGGGCGAAGCGGTAATCACATTTGTGAAATGAGTATGGACTTGATCCAAGCTATAAATTTAAACAAGACTTATGATAACGAAGGTGTCCTGACCCCGGCGGTAAAGGACGTGACTTTCAAGATAGACAAGGGCGAATTCGTGGCGATTATGGGGCCGAGCGGATCGGGCAAATCGACCTTGATGCAGATGCTGGGTTTTTTAGATCGTCCGACGAAAGGCGAGTATCTTTTTGACGGAAAAAATACGCAGGGCTTTTCCGATGACGAACTGGCGCTTATCCGCAATGAAAAAGTCGGCTTCGTGTTCCAGGCCTTCAATCTCCTGCCTAGGACGTCGGTGATGGAAAACGTGGAATTGCCGCTTCTGTATGATTCCAAGCGCGAGAAAAAAGAGATGATCGGAAAAAAAGTCATAGCCGCACTCAAGGCGGTGAATATGGAACATCGCGCCACGTACCTATCCAATCAATTATCCGGCGGAGAAAAACAGCGGGTAGCGGTCGCGCGGGCTTTGGTCAATAATCCGGAAGTCTTGTTCGCGGATGAGCCGACGGGGAATCTGGATTCCAAATCCGGCATCCAAGTTATGAAAATCCTCCAAAAGCTTAATGACGACGGACACACGATCATTCTCGTCACCCACGAAACTTTCACAGCCGAGCATGCCAAGCGGATCATTATGATGAAAGACGGCGACATCACGCACGACTTCCCGGTCCAAAACCGCCGGATCGCCCGCGACGGGGAAATATTGAAATAAGGGAATAATTTATTTTCTTCGAGAAAATAATATGCGGCTTTTTGATCCGATTAAAATCTCATACAAAAACATCTTGGCGGCGAAATTCCGTTCGTTTTTGACTGTTTTGGGAATTATCATCGGCGTGGCTTCGGTCATCATCGTGATGGCCATCGGCGCAAGCGCGCAAGCCTTGATTTTGGACCAAGTGACCGATATCGGCTCCAATCTGGTCGGCGTTTTGCCGGGCGGTTCGGAGGAGAAAGGTCCGCCGGCGGCCCTGCTCGGAGCGATTATCACGACGCTCAAATATGACGATTTGCAAGCGCTCCTTTCCAAGGGTAACGCGCCGGACGTGACGAACGGTTCGGGCTATGTGACCGGCGTGGCGACGGCCAAGCATCAAGACAATAGCTTTTCCGTCACTTATCAGGGCGTAAGCTCCGACCTGCCGGCAGTGGAAAACGTCAAAGTGGCGGAGGGCCGGTTTTTTATGCCGGAAGAAGAGACCAATCTGGCGCGCGTTGCCGTTTTAGGCGCGGATCGGGTGGCTGATTTTTTCCCGAATGTCGATCCGATCGGGAAAACGCTTACGATCAAAAACCTTAATTTCACCGTGGTCGGCGTCCTGGAGAAAAAAGGCGCTTCGGCTTTTTCCAATTCCGACCAGACTATTTTCGTGCCGCTGTTCACGGCGCAAAAACTGCTCCTAGGAATCGATTATTTGAACTTTATCCGCGTCAAAACCGATGATCCGCAAAACGTCGCCCGGGCCGTGTCGGATATCAAGACGACGCTCCGCCAAAGGCACGGCATCAAGGATCCGGCAGACGATGATTTTACGGTGCGCGACACGGCACAGGCCCTTTCCACCCTGACGAGCGTGACTGATGTTTTGAAATATTTCCTGGCTTCCATCGCGGCGATTTCGCTGCTGGTGGGCGGCGTGGGCGTGATGAATATAATGCTGGTGGCGGTCAACCAGCGCATCCGCGAAATCGGCCTGCGAAAGGCGGTCGGCGCGCGCAACCGCCAAATCATCTGGCAGTTTTTGATCGAAGCGGTCTTCATCACGCTGGTCGGCGGGATTCTGGGAATCATAGCCGGCATACTCATCGCGTACCTGGCGGCCGTCGTCATCCAGTATCTGGGAAACAACTGGCAATTCATCATCACCGGCCAGTCGATCGCCATCGCGACATCGGTCACCTTCGTCGTCGGGATCGTTTTCGGGATGTATCCCGCCCGCAAAGCTTCGCAGGTTTCGCCGATGGAAGCGTTGCGGTATGAATAAGAATATAAAATTATAAAAATGATGGATTTTAAGAAGTTTTTATTTTTGGAATTTAGGATTTTAAATCCGGTCGTGATCCGTAATTTTGAATTTGTAATTTAAGCGATTATGCATGAGTTTTTCATTTCAATCAAACTAGCGCTCAAAAACCTCCGGGCCAACATCGGACGGACGGTTTTGACGCTGGTCGGAATCGTCATCGGCATCACTTCGGTGATCGTAATAATGTCGAGCGGCCAGGGAGTGAAAAATTTCGTAGTGGGCCAAGTCAGCAGTTTCGGGAATGATACGATCCAGGTCGAAGTGAAAGTTCCGGCAACCGGAAAAACTTCGGCGCAAAACGCCATCGGCCAGGCGCAAGGGATCCAGATTACGACCCTCAAAGAGAGCGATGCGGATGCGATCGCGAAACTTCCGAACGTAGCCGGCCTGTACACGGCCAATTATACGCAAGAAGTCGTCAGTTATCAGGATACGAAAAAGCGCACCTTGGTTTTTGGCGCCAGCGCGGGCGTTCCCGATATCGATCCGGGAGTCAAGGTGGCGGAAGGCGGTTTTTTTACGGAAAGCGATGATCGCAGCCTGGCGCAGGTCGTGGTCATCGGTCCGGATATCGCGCAGATTTTTTTCGGGACGGATGGGGCTTTAGGCAAGGAAATAAAAATCCGCAACCGGAATTACAAAGTCATCGGGATATTGGAAAGGCGCGGGACCATCAGTATGGTCAATTTCGATGAGCTGGTCTATTTGCCGGTGCGCACCTTGCAGAAAAAAATCCTCGGTATCGATTATTTGCGCAACATCTTCATCAAGGTCAGCGATCAAAATCTGCTGGATGTGACGGTGGCGGATCTGAACGACACGATGCGGCGCGAACACAACATAACCGATCCGGACAAAGATGATTTTTCCGTGACTTCCCTCAAGGAGGCGCAGGAAATCGTGGCGACGGTTTTCAATACGATCAATATCCTGCTTTTGGCGCTGACCTCGATTTCTTTGGTGGTCGGAGGGGTGGGCATTATGAACATAATGTATGTCGCGGTAGTGGAGCGGACTTTCGAAATTGGCCTGCGAAAGGCGGTCGGCGCCCGGCCGAGAGATATTTTGCGGCAGTTTTTGTGGGAAGCGATTTTCATCACGCTGGCCGGCGGAGCCGTCGGTATTTCCTTGGGATTCCTGCTGACCTTCCTGCTGTCGTATGTTTTTTCAACCCTCGGTTTCAATCTGGACCTGGCGGTCAGCGCGCAGTCGATTTTGATCGCGGTCGGATTTTCCGCGACAGTCGGCATCATTTTCGGCTATTATCCCGCCCGCAAAGCCTCACGCTTGTCCCCGATGGAGGCTTTGAGGCGGGAATAACCGGATTATTACGCAATATAAAGCAAAAAGCGCAAGTTGTCGCCTTTTGGCGTTTGTGCTAACCTTAAGGGGCTAATTTCCTAACGTTTTGTTAAAAAAAATGGATACAGAAAAATCTTCCAATATTGAGGAGGAGAAAATCAAAGAAGCGGAAACAGAACCGGCCGCAGTTCCGGCGGATCGGCAAGCGGAAGAGGAGCGTCACAGGAAAATGGACGGCTATATCGAATTCGGCCTGATTTTCATCCTGGGTATCCTGATCGGCATCGCGGTCAAGACGGAGGCCAACAAGCGTATCACGATCGGTTTTGAAGACTATCAGATGAAATTGGCCAAGCAGGATTTTAATATCAACCAACTGCAGTTCGAAGTGACCAAGAGGGGCATGGAAGAGTCGGAGGCCGACCGGCAGGAGCCGGTTGAAACGGCAGGCGGGGACGCGGACGGAAACCAAACTGGTAATTAACATATCTAACAATAAACAATATGGAATCGAAAAAGGATAAAAAGATAAAGAATTTGCTTTCAATCGCGATCCTTTTGGCCGGTCTTTTCGTGGGCAGCTTGTTCGTGGACGTGGCGCAAATCATCAAGGGGAGCGGATTTTCTTCCAAGAATCTGAACCGGGCGGAAATTTTTGAGGCGAACGGAAAAACCTGGGTGGCGTATAACGAGCCGGCGGTAGGCGTCAAGGTCGTCAGTGACGACGCTTGCGAGAAGTGCGATCCGTCGGAGGCTCTGGTGTGGTTGCGCCGGGTCTTGCCGACGATCAGCGCCGAAAAGGTGGCCTATGACAGCCAGGCCGGCAAAGACCTGATCGGCAAGTTCGGCATATCGACCCTGCCGGCGTTCATCTTTGACGAAGATATCACCAAGACCGATTTTTATACCCAGGCCCAGATACTGTTTGATCCGAAAGACGGATCATTCGTTATGAAAACCCAAGAGCTGGGGCTGGAACCGGGAAAATATCTGAATATTCCGGAAACAAAAGAGGGTGATGCGACCTTTGGCAAGTTGGATTCAGATGTGCGGGTGGTGGTATTTTCAGATTTCCAATGCCCGTTCTGCAAATCTTTCTGGAATTCGTTGCGCGATACGATGAAAAGCTACGGGGACCGGGTCGCTTTCAGCTATAAGCACCTGCCACTGGGCATCCATCCGCAAGCCAATAACGCGGCGCTGGCCGCCGATTGCGCGTTGGAGCAGGGTAAATTTTGGGAATATGGCGACAAGCTCTATGCGGCGCAATCCGCCTGGAGCCAGTCCACCGGCACCCAGGCGTTCAAAAATTATGCCCAGGAGTTGAAATTGGATACGGAGCGGTTCAACCAATGTTTGGATAGTAAAAAATATCAGGACAAAATTGATGCGGATAAGAACGAAGCCAATGCTTTCGGAATTTCCGGCACGCCGGCAACTTTCATAAACAACCAATTTAAAAACGGCGTCGTAAGCGCTGAAGAGTTGCAATCCGCAATTGAAGCGGAGCTGGCGGGATAGAGTGATGTCGAAATATCGCGTGATCCGGATGGATCGCGCGGAACCAGGAGCGGGGATTAAAAAAAGCGGCCCAGCGGGGTCGCTTTTTTGCTTCCAACCCTGATTTAGGGTTTCTGAATGTCAGGGCTATCGGGTGGCGGATTTTTTGCGACAAGCAATATCAGGCTGACAGCCATTATGATCAGCCAGGCTTTGTAGCTTTCGCCGAATATCAATAGCCATATTATGGCTATGATAAACCCGACAAAAAAACCGTCTTCCTTCACCTTTCGGCTGATTATCATCATGCATAGCCCGGTTAATAATACCCCCATCGAGATTATTTGCCGGGTGGGAATATCCATATAATCGGCAATTAAGGTGAAGGCCACTCCGACGAAACAAGAGTCGTTTACGACCTTGTTATTTTCCACGATCGGAATGATGATGCAATCAAGGAACTTTTCATACAGTGTATCTTCAGTGGTTTTGTTGGCCATAATATACCTCCCGTCTTATGTGAATGTGCAAGGTTTTTTGATGTGGCGGTAGTATAGAAAATAGCGAAAGCAAAGTCAAGCGGGACTGGGCCGTATCCGCATCCGGCGTGTCCCACACCCCATCCCATTGCGATTTACAAAACCGTTCCGGTCTGGTAATATGGGAAATGTATGGATGATGAAATCGAGCGGAAAATAGAAGAAGTTTTGAACCGCGGGGTTGCGGAGGTCATTGATCGCGCGAATCTCAAAAAGAAGCTTCTTTCCGGCAAGAAATTGCGGATCAAGCTTGGTATCGACCCGACCAGTCCGAACTTGCATTTGGGCCGGGCCGTATCCTTGCTCAAATTGCGCGATTTACAGGATTTGGGGCACCAGATAATCTTGCTTATTGGCGACTTTACCGGCGTGATCGGCGACACTTCCGACAAAGAAAGCGAGCGGCCGATGCTCCAAGCGGAAGCCGTGAGGGAGAATATGCGGAACTACCGCGAGCAAGCCGGGAAAATTTTAGATATGGAAAAAGTCGAATACTATTATAATTCAACCGGTCTTTCAAAATTGGGCTACGCGGAAATCGGCGAGCAAGCCGACCAGTTCTCCTTGGCGGAATTCATCGCGCGGGAGAATATCCGCAAGAGGCTGGACGCGGGGACGCGGATTTCTTTGCGTGAGTTGCTGTACCCGTTGATGCAGGGTTATGATAGTGTGGCGTTGCAAGCTGATTTGGAGTTGGGCGGAACCGACCAGCGTTTCAATCTGTTGGCCGGGCGGACGTTGCAGAAAAAATACGGCCAAGAACCGCAGGATATCCTGATGGTCAACCTGATTGAGGGGACTGACGGTCGGAAGATGAGCTCGAGCTGGGGGAATACGATCAACCTTCTGGATGACGCGAATGCGATGTTCGGCAAAGTGATGAGTATGGGCGACGGACTGATCGTGAAATATCTTATCCATTGCACCCGGGTGCCGATGGAAGAAGTGCGCGAAGTGGAGCGGGATTTGGCGGCTGGAAAAATAAATCCGCGTGACGCCAAGCTGGAATTGGCGCGTGAAATCGTGGAAATCTATCATGGCGAAAAGGAAGCGGAAAAAGCCAAAGATTATTTCATAAAGACCATCTCTAACAAGGAAATCCCGGAAGAAGTAAAGGAAGTAGGGGTTGATAAGGATGAAATAAAAGTAACGGAATTTTTGGTGTTGGCCGGCTTAGCCAAAAGCAACGGGGAAGCCCGCCGGAAGATTGAGCAAGGCGGTTTGGAAATCAACGGAGGGCGCGAAAACGATTGGCAGAGGGTTTTGAAAAAGGGCGATGATGGCGCGGTTTTCAAAGTGGGGAAATTCGGATTTGCAAAAATTAAATTTGAATAATAATCGCCCGGATATGCTTTCCTGAAACTCGGTTTTAGGAAAGTTGAAGACGGGCCTTGGATTTCAGTAAAAAAATGTTGGAACAAAAAATACTGGGCATAAAAACCGAAGCACTGGAGAAAATACGGAGCGTCAAAGACGATGCCGGACTTTTTGAGTTTGAAAAAATGTATTTAGGCCGGAAAAGCGAGTTTACGGGCATCTTGAAGGGGCTTAAGGATTTGTCGCCGGAAGATAGGAAGAAAATCGGGGAGTTGGCCAATGCTGTTAAGAGGGAGATTTCCGAAGCATCGGAGGCAAAAAGGCGCGAATTAAAAAACGCTGGTTTTGATTTGGAAAGCGAGCGGATCGATGTGACGATTCCGGGCAAGACAAACGGTTATGGCCATTTGCATATCTTGTCTATCGTCCAGCGGGAAATCGAGGATATTTTTACCGCGATGGGATTTGAAATCGCCGACGGTCCGGAAGTGGAACGGGAATTCTATAACTTCGACGCGCTCAATGTCGCCAAGGACCATCCGGCGCGCGATATGCAGGACACATTCTGGCTAAAGCCGGAAATCCAAAATCCGAAATCCAAAACCCAAAATAAATCAGAGCATATCTTGTTGCGCACGCACACTTCGCCAGTGCAGGTGCGCTATATGGAAAAAAATAAGCCGCCGTTCAGGATTATCGTGCCGGGACGCGCTTTCCGCAACGAAGCGACGGATGCCACTCATGAGCATACCTTGCATCAATTCGAGGCATTGGTCGTGGGTGATTCGGTGAATGTGGGGAATTTCAAACATATCGCGGAAACTTTCTTTACGAAATTTTTCGGGAAAAAACTGGAAATCCGTTTGCGGCCGAGCTATTTCCCGTTCGTGGAACCCGGTTTCGAATTCGATATCAGCTGCACGGTCTGCGGCGGACGGGGATGTCCTTCTTGCAAGCACATCGGCTGGTTGGAAGTCGGCGGCGCCGGCATGGTCAACCAGAACGTTTTCGTTTCGGCGGGCTATAAAAGGAACGCATACCAGGGTTTCGCCTGGGGATTCGGCTTGGAGCGGCTGGCGATGATGAAGTATAAAATCGATGATATCCGCTTGATCGAAAGCGGGGATCTGAGGTTTATCAGGCAATTCTAATTTTTTTACGGATTATTAACCCGATTACGCGCATACTAAGATAACAATATGAAATATAGCTATAACTGGCTCACGGAGCTAAGCGGCACGAAATTATCTCCGGAAAAACTGCGGAATCTCTTGATGTTGCGGTCTTTTGAAGTGGAAGGCTTGGAAAAAACTGGTCAAGGTTTAGAGGGTGTGGTTATCGGAAAAATCCTGGAAATCGCCAAGCACCCGAATGCGGATAAATTGCAATTGACCAAAGTCGATGTCGGAAATGCTGTTTTGGATATAGTATGTGGAGCGAAAAATATCGAAGTCGGGCAAAAAGTTCCGGTGGCGATGGTGGGCGCGAAATTACCCAACGGCATTGAAATAAAAGCGGCGGAAATCCGGGGCGAGAAATCCTCCGGGATGTTATGCGCCAAAGACGAGCTGGGGCTGGGCGAAGACCACGCGGGGATTTTCATATTGGACAAGGACGCGAAGATCGGCATGGCGTTGGCAAAATTTCTGGAATTGGATGATGTGATTTTGGATATCGACATCCTGCCTAATCGGGCGCATGATTGTCTGGGCTATGTCGGCGTGGCGTATGAAATCACCGCTATAGAAAATAGAGGATTCGATTATGATTATAGCGGTTTGAAATTGCCAAAGGTGAAATCTAAAAAATTGAAGGTCGAAGTGGCTGATAAGGAATTATGTCCGCGGTATATCGGGGCGGTGATGGAAAACATCGAGGTGAAAGAATCGCCGCAATGGATGCAGGCGAAATTGTCGGCTTCCGGCATCCGTCCGATCAACAATATCGTGGACGCGACGAATTTCGTGATGTTGGAATTGGGGCAGCCGATGCATGCCTTTGATTTTGAGAAAGTTTCAGGCATGAAATCCAAAATCCCAAATTACAAATCCCAAATAAATCCAAAATCACAAATTCAAACATGCAATATTATCGTCCGCAGAGCCAAAGAAGGCGAGGAGATAAAATTATTGGACGATGAAGTTAAAAAATTAGATAAAGATAACTTGGTTATCGCGAATAATAAGGAAGTTCTAGCAATCGCAGGCGTGATGGGGGGACTTAATTCAGGCGTCAATCCGGAAACGCAAACCATTATTTTGGAAAGCGCCAGTTTTAATGCAGTTTCCGTCCGCAAGACCCGCGTGGGGCTTGGTTTGAAAACGGACGCCTCGGACCGTTTTGAAAAGGATATCGATCCGAACTTGGCGGAAAAAGCCATGGTGCGGGCGGTAGAAATCATCGAGCATATCGCCGGCGGGAAACTGGAAGGCATCGCGGATATTTATCCCAAAAAGGTGAAACCGTGGAAAATAAAATTGGATTTGGAATACGCGAATAAACTTTTGGGGGAAAATATCCCTTTTAAAAGATCGATCCAGATATTGAAATCCCTTGGAATGGATATCTCAGGCAAAGATGGGAAATTGACTGTCGGAATTCCGACATACCGCGTCGATATCAAAACCCAAGAGGATTTGATTGAAGAAATCGGGCGGATTTTCGGATATGAAAACATAAAATCACAGCCGATGGTTGCGCCGCTTGTGCCGGCCAAGGTGAATAAGGAACGGTTTTTTGAAAGGAACGTTAAAAATACCCTGGCGGGTCTCGGATTCGATGAGGTATATAATTATTCTTTCTACGGCCAAAAAGATGCCAATGACTGCGCCTTGGGGGAAATAAAACATCTGGAGTTGGCCAATCCGATGAATCCCGGCCAGCAATTGATGCGCGTCAGCCTCATTCCGAATATTTTAAAAAATGTCCGGGATAATCTGAGGAATTTCAAGAGCTTCAATATTTTTGAAAGCGGGCGGGTCTATTGGCCGGACGGGGAAATCTTGCCGGAAGAAAGGAAAATGGTGGTGATGGCGGTCGTGCTGGAACATGATAAATCCGCGGAAACTTTTTTTGCGGCCAAAGGCGCGGCCAGCGACCTGTCGGACAAACTTGGCATCAAGAACGTCTATTTTGATAATTTCGACGCGGCACCGTCCGATTCGCTGCTCGGCTTGTGGCATCCGGGCAGGAGCGCGGAAATCAAAGTTGAAGGTATGGACGGAAAAATCGGATATATCGGGGAAATCAATCCGCTCATCTTGCCGCTGTTCAAGATCAACCGGCGTGTGGCGATGGTCGAATTGGATCTGGAAAAATCGATGGAGGCGGCGGATGTCGAATTGAAATTCGAAGCCATTCGGAAATACCCGACGGTTTTGCGTGATATTTCCATTTTGGTCGGGCGCGAAATCACGGTTGGCGGAATAATTAAAAATATAAAAAAATCCGGCGCCGGCTTGGTTGTGGGCGTCGAACTGTTTGATGTCTTCTGCAAAGAAGAAAAAAACAGCTTCGCTTTCCATATCGAATTGGGTGCGATTGATCATACGCTGGAAAGTTCCGAAATTGACGCGGTAATGGCGAAAATAATATCCGGACTGGAAAAAGAGCTGGGCGCGGAAATTAGGAAATAATTTCAATTCATAAGAATGTAATATTGGATATGCGGGAAATTTCCAAACAGTTTGACTTCAAGGAGAGGGAGGGCGCGATATATAAACTCTGGGAGGAGAGCGGTTTTTTCAATCCGGACAACATCGAATCGGCCAAGCGATATTGCAATATCCTGCCGCCGCCCAACGCGAACGGCGAATTGCATATCGGGCATGCCAGCGGCTACACGGTGATGGATATTTTCGGACGCTTCGAACGGATGAACGGTAAAAAAGTTTTGTTGCTGCCCGGCAAGGACCACGCCGGCATCCAGACCCAGGTGGTTTTCGAGCGCAAACTGAAAGAAGAGCGCGGCATAACCCGGCAGATGCTGGGGCGGGAAAAGTTTTATCAGGAATGCTACGATTTTTGCATCAACCGTTCAGATTATATGCGCTCCCAGGAAAAAAGGATCGGCATCAGCGCCGATTGGTCGCGGGAAAAATTCACGCTGGATCCGGACGGGCTGAAAACCGCGCTGGAAACTTTCGTAAAAATGTACAAGGACGGCTTGGTATATAAAGGCCATCGGATCATCAATTGGTGTTCGCGTTGCGGCACCGCCCTGAGCGATGTCGAGGTGGAACATAAGGAACGGGAAGGCAAGTTGTACCATATCAAATATCCGGTCAAGGACTCGAAAGAATTCGTCGTGGTCGCGACTACGCGCCCGGAAACGATGCTGGGCGACACAGCGGTCGCGGTCAATCCGAAAGACAAACGGTATCTGGGTTTCATCGGGCAGACTTTGGTGCTGCCGTTGCAGAACAGGGAGATTCCGGTAATCGCCGACCGGCGGATCGATATGGAATTCGGGACAGGCGCGGTGAAAATCACGCCGGCGCATGATATGCTGGATTGGCAGATCGGCAAGGACCATAAGCTGCCTGAAATCCAGGTGATCGACGAAAAAGCGGAAATCACTTTGGAAGGCGGAAGTTATGCCGGCTTGGGCGTTTCGGAAGCGCGCGCGAAAATTATCACGGATCTGGCCGGGCAGGGATTATTGGAAAAAGAAGAAGCATTGGTGAATAATGTCTCGGTCTGCGAGCGGTGTAAGACGGTAATCGAACCGCTGGTTTCAAAACAGTGGTTCGTGAAGGTTGACGGTGAAAAGTATTCGCTTAAAAAGAAAACCCTGGAACTGATAAAATCCGGCAAAGTGGAGGTGTATCCGGAAAATTTCAAAAAAATCCTCATCCAATGGCTGGGAAATCTGCAGGACTGGTGCATTTCTCGCCAGATCTGGTGGGGTCCGCGATTCCCGGTGTGGTATCGCGGCGAAGAAACTTATGTCGGGCTGGAAGCGCCCAAAGGTGACGATTGGATCCAGGATGAGAATACCTTCGACACCTGGTTTTCTTCCGGCCAATGGCCGTATACGACGCTGGGCTATCCGAATGGGAAGGACTATAAGAATTTCTATCCGACCGATACGATGATAACGGGACGCGATCTGCTGTTTTTCTGGGCGGCGCGGATGCTGATGCTGGGCCAATACCGCACCGGCAAAACCCCGTTCAGGAATCTGTATTTCACCGGTTTGGTCCGCGACAAGGAGGGACATAAATTTTCCAAATCCCGCGGCAACGGCATCGACCCCTTGGAAATCATCGAAAAATTCGGAGCGGACGCTTTGCGCTTGAGCTTGGTGATGGATATCTCGCCGGGGCAGGATTCGCGATTGTTCGAAGAGAAGATTGAAAGTTTCCGGAATTTCGTGACTAAATTATGGAATATCTTTCGCTATTGCGAACAATCGGACGTGGAGTTCGCTTTGGTGGAAAAAATCAGCAAGCGCGATTTGAAGACCTTGGCGGACAAATGGATCGTCTCTCAGCTTGAAGACGTGGTGAAAAAAGTCAGCGAGCATATGAAAGATAAGAACATCTCCTTGGCGCAGGACGCGTTGCGGAAATTCACTTGGGACAGTTTCGCGGATTGGTATCTGGAGATAAATAAAATGGAAAAGAACTCCAAAGTCTTGGGATATGTCCTGGATAGGATTTTGAAATTGTGGCATCCGTTCACGCCGTTCGTGACTGAAGAAATATACGGCATATTAAATTCTGGCAGTAATGTCTTGATGATGGCCAAATGGCCGAAAAGCGAAAAGAAATTCATCGATGCCAAGGCGCAGACTGATTTTTCCGACTTGCAGGATCTAGTCGCGAAAATCAGGAATATGCGGGCGAACTATCACATCGATCCGACGGAGCTATTGGAAGGATATGCCAAAGCGGAAATCGAGAAGGAAATTATCGGCAAGTTGGCGCGGGTCAGGATCGGGACTGGCGGAGTCAAAAAGAAAATGATTCAGGTTTCGACCAGGCTGAGGACCCTGCGCTTGGATATCGCGAAATCGATCGATGTCGCAAAGGAGACCGCCTCGATCCGCAAGGAAATCGCGAATCTGGAAAATCTGATCGCGAAAAACGAAGGGATGTTGAAGAATAAGAAATTTACGGCAGGGGCTCCGACAGAAGTGATCCTGTCCGCGAAAAACAGGCTTGAGGAATACAAAGAGAAGGCCAGGGTTCAAAAAGAACTTGAGAAAAATCTAAGCCGTCTATAGAAATGGCTTTGTTGAGCCATTGAATTGTTTTTATGTTTGACAAAACATAAAAAATAAACTATTATAAAAAGTGTTTCTACACAATTAAATCTGAAATTTATCAAAGCAAACCGGGCAATTACTCTCGGCCGCTTCGGCGGCTGGGGGAGGACAGTCCGGACATCCAGCCGTGCATGGCGCGAAAAATCCAAGTCCGATGGGGGTTTGGAAATTCCGCGCCGTGTGCGGCATCGGCAGCGGGTAATACCCGTCTAGGGCGACCTACGAGGTGCGAGCAGAGACGCCGTAATCCGAAAGGATTGCGGGTTCCAGAAATGGAACAATCTTCGAAATAAGTCCAGAGCTTGCTCTGGGCGAAGTCGGAGGGTGAAACGGCTAAATCCTTGCCAGGATGCAAGGCCGTGTCTTGTTTTACACTAGTAAAAACAAGAAGTGCCGCGCGAGCCGGACGGCGACGTCCGGCCCAGATAAATTATTGTCCAAGACAGAATCCGGCTTACAGGTTTGCTTTGATAAATTTTGGGTTTAAAACATATGAAAGCGCCAGTTCGAATGCGGTTTCGTAGATTCGTATTTAATTCGTAGTTTCCTGCCTACCGGCAGGCAGGCGAATCGGTATATTATGAAG